>NZ_DASURI010000614.1:0-2167 GCF_036280135.1 Longimicrobium sp. | reverse complement strand
CGGCGTGGTGATCCAGGAGAGCCGCATCGTTCAGCGGTGAACTGCAGTGCGTGAGTGCGTGAGTGCGTGAGTGCGTGAGTGCGTGAGTGCGTGAGTGCGTGAGTGCGTGAGTGCGTGAGTGCGTGAGTGCGTGAGTGCGTGAGTACGGACGGGGCCCGGCGCGGATGCCGGGCCTTTTCCGTTGGGCGACCATTCAGCCGCGGCGAATGATCACGTTGCGGATCGAATCCGGTATGGCCACCTCCCAGCCGGAGCGGCTGAAGCCGCCGCGCCGCCGCAACGATTGCGGAAAAGCCTCACAAACTGCGTGAGGCTTCAACGGCGGGTCCGTGGCCCAGGGTGCACACTGACGGGCATGCGCTGGGGCAGTCCGCGCAGGCGGACTTTGTGCCGTTCCAGCGGCGAATTCATTCGCTCCGGCGCGGACGGCCCGTACCGGGTCAGGTCGCGCTCGGCATCGGCCCGGTCCCGCCCAACGCAAAACACCCTCTCCCACGCGCGATGGGAGAGGGTGTTCGCTTGTCGATCGCGGACGATCAGCCCTGGCGAGGAGCCCCGCCGGTGCCACCGCCGCCGTTGCCACGGCCGCGACCACCGCGCCGCCGACGACGGCCGTTGCCGCCCACGCCGGCCATCTCGCGGTTGGCCGAGCCCTGCTGCGGGCCGCGGGCGTCGCCGTGGCGCGCGGGCTGGCCCGGGCGCTCGGATTCCACGCGCGTGCGGCGCTCGTCCTTTTCGCGGTGCAGGTGATCCACCCGCGACGAGCGGTGCGACTTTTCGCGGATGCGCGTCTCTTCCTCCACTTGGCGCTGGGCCTTGCGATCGGCCTTTTCCTTGGCGCGGGCGCGCTCCTCCGCCTTGCGCTTGCGGATCTCCGCGATGCGCTCGGCAATGGGCACCTCGAAGCGCTCCGTGGGCCGGGCCCTGTAGTCGAAGCCCTGCACCGTGATGCGCGGCAGCTTCTTGTTGATGGCCCGCTCGATTGCCGACAGGTCGCGCTCCTCCTCCGGCGAGACGAAGGTGTACGCGTCGCCCGTGGCCTCGGCGCGCGCCGTGCGGCCCACGCGGTGCACGTAGTCCTCCGGCATGTGGGGCACGTCGAAGTTCACCACGTGCTCCAGCGCCTCCACGTCGATGCCGCGCGCCACGATGTCCGTGGCCACCAGCACGCGGTAGCGCCCGCTCTTGAAGCCCTCCAGGGCGTCCGTGCGGGCCGTCTGGCTGCGGTTTCCGTGGATGCGCGCGTTGGGCACGCCGTGCTTCTCCAGGAAGTCGGCCAGGCGGTTGCTGCGGTGCTTGGTGCGGCAGAACACGATCACGTTGCCGATCTCGTCCCGCTTGAGCAGCTCCAGGAACAGCTGCGCCTTGAGCTCCTCGCCCACCGGGTAGACAGCCTGCGTGATGCCCGTGGCCGGCTTGGCCTGGCGCTGCAGGTCAATGCTGGCCGGCTGCTTGAGCATGTCCTTGGACAGCGCCAGGATGGGCGCCGGCATGGTCGCGCTGAAGAACAGCGTTTGCCGCTGCGCCGGCACGTGCTTGAGCACCCGGCGGATGTCCGGCAGAAAGCCCATGTCCAGCATGCGGTCGGCCTCGTCCAGGACGAGGATCTCCACGCTGCTCAGCCTGGCGTAGTCGTACTGCAGGTGGTCCAGCAGCCGCCCCGGGGTGGCGATGATCACGTCCACCCCGCGCCGGAACGCCTCTTCCTGGGGCTTCATCCCCACGCCGCCGAACACGGCGGCGCTGCGCACGCCCGTGTGCTTGCCCAGGGCCACGAACTGCTCGTGGATCTGCGCGGCCAGCTCGCGCGTGGGACTCAGCACCAGCGCGCGGGTGGTGCCGCGCGGCTTGACGGCCAGGCGCTGCAGGATGGGGATGGCGAAGGCGGCCGTCTTGCCGCTGCCCGTCATGGCGCAGGCCAGCACGTCACGCCCCTCGAGGGCGTGCGGGATGGACTGTTCCTGGATGGGGGTGGCCTTGGTGTACCCGAGCTCCGTGACGGCGCGAAGCAGGGCGGGCGCGAGCCCGAGCGGTTCGAAGGACATGCTTTCGTGATGCGGGAACCCGCGCGCTCCCGGCGCGCGGCACAAATAACGACGGCGGGGCTCGCGGAGTCCCGCCGTCCGGTTCTCGTCTGCTTACCCCACAGTTCCCAAAAGGATCGCTG
>NZ_DASURI010000613.1:0-3266 GCF_036280135.1 Longimicrobium sp. | reverse complement strand
GAGCGCCCCCTCCGGGCTCGCGGAGCTCACCCACCTCCCCCCCAAAACCGCTGGGGGAGGTTGAACCGCGCTTTCACGCGCAACGCCGAATGACCCAGGAAATCGACACCGATGCGCGGTGTTTCTGCGGATTCGGTAAAGGAGACGGGCCTCCGGGATCGAGCCGGCCCTGGGGCGTAGGCCCGCGTACGATGCTCCACGAATCATCCCCCGGAGTGCCGGAAACCTGATGGCGTGCGTGCGCCGGCAGGCGCGCGTGCTCGCGGGCGATGGACCCGTCAGGCGTTCAGCCGAGTTCGTCCCCGTTGAAGCGGTTTCGCCCCGCGTCCGTCCGGTAACGCGTACCGGCACTTTCGTGGCGTTTGTGTAGCGAAGTCCCGGTGCGGACCACTCCCTGGCGGCACCGCGCCCGTATCGCACAAATCGGCGCCCAGCCTTGTTGAAGGCCGGGCGCATTTGTTTCCCATTCCGTCCATCCGCCGCGCCTGGAAACGCGGAAGATTCACCAACAGTTGGCGGGAGGGGTGCCGCGTCCCGTTCCCACGGGAAAGCGCCCGGCCGGCGCCCCCGCGGATGAGGGGGCCGCACCGGGTTCCACCCGTACCCGGCGTCCCATTCCATGTTCGTCCCCCATGCAGCCGCGCGGCACGCGCACCCCTCCCGCCCAACGCCCGCGCCCCGCCGGGCGCGGTGAGCCCCCGAGACCTCGTGCGCGAGCCCTCCCGCTCGCTCGTGGACCTGGGCCGCATGGCCCGGGCGGGGTGCCCGCGCGCCCTGGACCACCTGCTGCGCCAGGTGGAGGGCCCCGTGTACCGCTACCTCCTGTCCCGCCTGCGCGCCGCCGCCGACCCCGAGGACGTGGCCCGCGACCTGTGCCAGGAGACGCTCATCCGCGCCGCCGCCGCCCTGCCCCGCAGCACCTTCGCCAGCGACGGGCGGCTGCTTTCCTGGGCGCTCACCATCGCGCGCAACGTGCTGCTGGACCACCTGCGGCGGGCCCGTGGCCGCGGGGAGGTGCGTGGCGACGACCACTGGGCCCGCCTGGAGTCCGGCGGGCCGCTGCCCGGCCAGGAGACGCCGCCGCCCCGCCCGCTGGAGCTGCTGGCGGCCGAGGCGCTGGCGGAGGTGCCCGAGGCCACGGCGGAGCTGCTGCGGCTGCGGCTGGTGGCGGGGCGCACGTGGAAGGAGGTGGGCGACGCGCTGGGGATCCCCGAGAGCGCGGCCAAGCGCCGCTTTCAGCGCGCCCAGGTGTCGCTGCGCCGAAAGCTCCTGGCGCGGATGGACGCGCTGCCGGCCGAGTCCCCCGAATCCGGGCGGCCGTTGTTCCTTCGGGAGCCAGGGGACGACACCGGCGGCATGCACACCAAGAGGGGAAAGTGACGGCGCGCAGGCCGGACCGGCACCGCTCCCGTTGATCGCGGAGGGTGCCGGTCTTCGTTCTCGCCACGGACGCGACACCGCCCGGTCCGGCGACGCGCTGGGCCTTTCCAACGCCCGCAGCGCGCTTGGCCATCGGCGGATTGCGTTGCCTGCCCCGGGACAAGGAGCCCGGGATTCCATTCATCCTTGCAAGGGGAACCACCCATGCCGAACGGCGAGATGGAAACGGAAAAAGAAGTTGGACGCTACATGAAGTCCATCAAGGACGAGAACAGCTGGCGGTTCGCGACCGCCAAGTTCGCATCCGTGGTGGACAAGCTGCTCGCCGAGGCCGGGAAAGGGCTGACGACCGCGGCCGCCGGCTACAATGCGGCGCTCATGCCCCCGCAGATCCTGCTGAGCGGGATCTCCATGCTCGACAAGTCCGCCGAGCCCCTGGAGCAGGGCTGGACGATCGCCTCCCAGATCGGCAGATGCGTGATCCTGACCTGCGCGGCGGGCCCCCTGGGCGCGGTGGTGGGCGGCACCCAGGTTCTCCTGTCGGTGCTCGTCCTGCTCGACAAGGCAGAGGCCAACGCGGCGAAGAAGCGTGAGAAGGAGCTGATCACGTCGATGGCGCAAAAGCTCGCGGACATCCGGGCGAAGGTAGCGATACGCGTGGCCAAGGCAAAATCGCGTGACGAACTCCTCGCGACCGACGCGGATGAAGCGAACGACCAGATGGTGCACGCGAGCGTCCGCGGCAGGAAGTACACGGAAACCAGCAGAGTGCGGCTGCTCAAGTTCTTCGCGGACACGCTCTCCACGATCAGCGACGACAAGGCGTGGCCGCTGACTCCCGAGAGACAGGCAGCGCGCCAGCGGCTCCTGAAGGAACTGGACACGACCAAGTCGAACGACAAGCTCAACCAGGCGGACCTCGCCATGATCTCTTTCATGGGAGACCCCCTCTTCGACCTCACTCCGTCGGACGAGCGGGCCAAGCGGTGGATGAGGGATTTCGCGGACGAGGCGTTCGCGTACGTGAAGGACATCCTCGACGCGTCCGCGGGCACGGGCACGGACGAAGGCCACGGCACGACCTTGCCGGATCCCCAGTCCAGGAACGTCATGCCTCGCTAGCGGCAGGCTGTTGGTGAAGGACGCGCTCTGCGCTGGCCCGCGCCTGATTAATCGGTGGAACAACGCGGGGGAGCACCGGCTGGTGCTCCCCCGCGCTGGCATGGGTACGGCAGCCGCGATCTCCCTGCTCATCATCACCTTCCCGCCAACCTGTCGTCGCCCCGGCCGGGACGGTGATCTCGAACTCGGCCACGGGTGCGAGCTGTTTCTCACCCGTGCTGTCATTCTGAGCGAGGAAGGCGCCCGGTGCGGTCCATCCCGTCCGCGGAGTCGTGGGCCCTTCCGACGAAGAAGTGGGTTGCAACCCGGCACGATCCCGCCCGTGCGCGCCCGGCCCGAGAACAACGCAGCGCACGGGCGAGATCCCGCACTCCGGCAGCCAGATTCTTCGGTCGGCGCCATCCAGCACGGGGATGGATCCGGACGACGCCTTCCTCGGAATGACGGCACGGGCGAGAAACGGCTCCAGACCCACCCGGGGACCGCTGTCAGGGATGATGTACCTGTATTGGCGGGTGCGCTGACTCGTACGCGGCGTTCGTGCTCAGGCTGGAGCAGGACAATTGTCGAGTCACTCCAGGACGAGGTCTGGAGAATCCCCGTGGGTGCCGTGGGGACCAGTAGCGCGCCTCGGCGCGCACGCCATCATCGGGGGGACTTGGCCGAGGCTTCGCGCGGGGTGCGAACGCCTGACGGCCGGCGGGCACACGCGCCCGCCGGCGGGGAAAGGAGAGGATGCGGACTCAGGCGGTGGCGGGGGCCTT
>NZ_DASURI010000612.1:0-9808 GCF_036280135.1 Longimicrobium sp. | reverse complement strand
CGCGGCCGCCGCGTCGCGGGATCCGCCTGAAACCCTTGTGGAGTAGCGGCCCCGGGTGCACGCGCCGCGCCGTCCGTCCGCCCGGACGCATCCCGTTGTCGCATCCCCACTTGCCCGATTCTGCCCGTTTTTGCAGCCGCCCGGAACGATGCATCTTGCCCTGTTATGGTGCACCATTCCGGTGCGCGCCGGACGGACAAAATCCGGCGCGCGTTCCGTCATCCCGCTCAGTAGGCCGTGAACAGCAGCCGGTTGGGCGAGCCCGAGCCCGGCGACGTGACCTTGTTGAGCGTGGCGCCGGCCGTGATGGCGCCGCTCACCGTGGCCGGCGAGGCGGTGGTGTTGCCCTGCAGGTACAGCGCGGCCACGCCCGCCACGTGCGGCGACGCCATGCTGGTGCCGCTGATGGTGCTGGTCTGCGTGTCGTTCTGGTACCACGACGAGGTGATGCTGCTGCCCGGCGCGAAGAGGTCCACGCACGTGCCGTAGTTGCTGTAGCTGGCCTTGGCGTCGGTGCTGGTGGTGGCGCCCACGGTGATGGCCTCGGGCACGCGGGCCGGCGAGTAGTTGCAGGCGTTGGCGGCGATGCCCAGGAAGTTGCCGTTGCCGGCGGCCACCACGAAGGTCACGCCCTTGGCCACGGCGTTCTTGACGGCGTTGTCGAGCGTGGTGTTGGCGCCCCCGCCCAGCGACAGGTTGGCCACGGCGGGCTTGACGGCGTTGTTGGCCACCCAGTCCACGCCCGCGATCACGCCGGCGGTGGTGCCGCTGCCGGCGCAGTCCAGCACGCGTACGGCCACCAGGCTCACGCCCTTGGCCACGCCGTAGGTGCAGCCGCCCACCGTGCCGGCCACGTGGGTGCCGTGCCCGTTGCAGTCGTCGGCGGCGCCGCCGTCCACGGCGTCGTAGCCGCTGGTGGCGCGGCCGCCGAACTCCGTGTGGGTAAAGCGGATGCCCGTGTCCACGATGTAGGCCCGCACGCCCGCGCCCGTCCGGGTGTAGCTGAACGTGCCGCTGAGCGGCAGGCTCGCCTGGTCAATGCGGTCCAGGCCCCAGGTGGCGCCGGACTGCAGCGTGGAGGCCTGCACCGCTACGTCGGCCTCCACGTAGGACACGTTGGGGTTGTGGCGCAGGGCGTTGAGCTGGCCGGCGTTGAGCGTGCCCGCGAAGCCGTTGACGGCCGTGGTGTACACGTACTGCGGCGTCACGCCGGCAATGGCGGCCACGGAGCGCGGGTTGGCGCCCTCGTTGAGCACCACGATGTAGCGGTTGCTGCCGTCCGCCGACTGCGACAGCAGGGGCGCGAGGGCCTCGGGGGCCGCCGGCATGGCGGCGTCGGAGCAGGCGGCGGCCACGGCCAGCAGCGGCAGCGCGGCGAGCGACGAACGGATGCGCTTCATCGTACGTTCCTCCCGGGGAGGGGTGATGGAGGACCGCCACGGCGGTCCGAGGGGCGCGATTCCAGGCCGGCAGCCTCGTCGGCGCGCACGCGCATCCGCGCCCGCATGCCAGCGGACGAAAAGGGACGATGCGCTGCGTCGTGAGGCGGGGTTGCTCAACGCACCCGGCGGGCCAGAACCAGCCGTTTCGTGAAACAGCGCCCGTGCAACGACTTGCCCCCGGAACGCACCCGAATCCCGCCTGCTACGATTGCACTGCTTTGTCCCAGGATGCACCGTTCTGGTTCGCAAGTCAACAATCATGATGGCGCAATGCGTGTGGACGCCCTCCCGTAGCCGGATTCGAGCGTGAATTGTCCCGGCGGATGCGAATCATCCATCCATGCTGGCTCTTCTCCGGATTCGGCGGAATTCAGTACGAATTCGAGGACGGCGGCGCTCGCCGATCGCCAATTACCAAAACGGCGCGATACGTATTCCACGCTGATCCCTGTCAGCCTGGCGACCAGAAGCGTCTGCTACGTGGATCCCCGCTGAGGATGCGCATCATCGCCTTCATCCGTCGAGGCAGAAGAATCCGGAAAAACGCCTCGCGTGCATCCATCGGATCCGGCCGTTCGCCGTTACCGTTGACTCCGTTGGCCGCAGGCCCCGTGTGAGAATGCAGTTCCGCGCGGACGCGGAAAGCCCCGCCGGATCCAGGAGATCCGGCGGGGCTCATTACGTCAGCCGGGCAGGTCGCTCAGTACGCCGTGAACAGCAGGCGGTTGGGCGAGCCCGTGCCGGGCTTGATGACCTTGTTGGCCGTGGAGCCGCTCACCAGCGCGCTGGCCACGGTGGCCGGCGAGGCGGTGGTGTTGCCCTGCAGGTACAGCGCGGCCACGCCCGCCACGTGCGGCGACGCCATGCTGGTGCCGCTGATGGTGGCGCCGGCCGTGTCGCCCGTGTACCAGGCGCTCAGGATGTCGTTGCCGGGGGCAAAGATGTCCACGCAGGTGCCGTAGTTGGCGTACGACGCCTTGGTGTCGGTCTTGTCCGTGGCGCTCACGGTGATGGCCGAGGGCACGCGGGCCGGCGAGTAGCCGCAGGCGTCCTGCGCGCGGCCGCCCGTGTTGCCGTTGCCGGCCGCCACCACGAAGGTCACGCCCTTGCTGATGGCGTTGCTCACGGCGTTGTCCAGCGCGGTGCTGGCGCCGCCGCCCAGCGACAGGTTGGCCACGGCCGGCTTGACGGCGTTGTTGCCCACCCAGTCCACGCCCGCGATCACGCCGGCGTTGGTGCCGCTGCCGGCGCAGTCCAGCACGCGCACGGCCACCAGGTTCACGCCCTTGGCCACACCCACCGTGGTGCCGCCCACCGTGCCGGCCACGTGCGTTCCGTGCCCGTTGCAGTCGTCGGCCGTGCCGCCGTCCACGGCGTCGTAGCCCGACGACACGCGGCCGGTGAACTGCGTGTGCGTAAAGCGGATGCCCGTGTCCACGATGTAGGCCGTGACACCTAGGCCCGTGGACGTGTAGTTGAACGTGGTGCTCAGGGGCAGGTTGCGCTGGTCGATGCGGTCAATGCCCCAGGTGGCGTTGGCCTGCGTGACCAGGCTGGCCTGCACGGGCGCGTCCTGCTCGATGAACGCCACGTTGGGGTTGTGCTGCAGGGCGTTGAGCTGGCCGGCGTTCAGGGTGGCCGAGAAGCCGTTCACCGTGGCCGTGTACACGTACCTGGGCGACACGCCGGCCACCGCGGCGACCGAGCGGGGGTTGGCGCCCTCGTTCAGCACCACGATGTACTGCCCGTCAATGGCGTTGGCGGCCGACAGCACGGGCGCGCCGCCCAGCGAGGCGACGGGGCTGGCGCCCTGGTCCGCGCAGGCTGCCAGGGCCAGCAGCGAGGCAAATGCAACGGAACTACGCTTCATCGAACCACTCCTTCGATCATGGAGACGTGCGAACCGGGCCCGAGGGGGCAGACGTGCGGGGAAACACGGCCGTTCGCGGTGAACGGGCGTTCGTTAAGGCACCCATCGCGCCATACACCGTTCGGCTGCTAAACACCATCGGAATATGGATTTTATGTATTAATGTCTCGTAAGGTGATGCACTACTCCGGCGCGGATGAAACAAATGTGTGCAGCACATCGGGCGCGGTGCGCCGCGCACCACTCCGGTCCCTGGTCCAGAATGGCATCATCGGGATGGGGGGGCGGACGACGAGCTGAAGGCGGCCGGATACCCCCTCGGTCTCCGACCGCCGATCCAGCGGGTTGTTCGTGACGCGCGTCCTTTCTCCACCCGCGCGCCGGCGTGCAAGGAGTGTCGGCTGCCGGCCCGGTCCCGGTGGCGCGGCCGCCGATGAGGCCCGCGCGCCGCGGCGCCGGACGGGCTTGAGGTGGATGCCCGCGCCGCTAGAAGCGCGTGAGCAGAAGCCGGTTGGGCGTAAGGTTGGCCACGCTCTGCGCGTGCAGGGTAATGCGGCCTACCGTGGCGCTGTTCCACAGGTAGGCGTGGACCACGCCCGGGGCCGTGGGGCCGGCGGCCTGCAGGTACTGCGCGGCCACGCCCGCCACGTGCGGCGACGCCATGCTGGTGCCGCTGCGGATGGCCGTGGCCGTGTCGCTGCCGATCCACGCGCTGCGGATGCTGCTGCCCGGGGCCAGGATGTCCACGCACTTGCCGTAGTTGCTGAACGACGACTCGGCGTCCGTGCTGGTGGTGCTGCCCACCGTCATGGCCTTGCTCTGCCCCCCGGGCGACTGCAGGCAGGCGTTCTGGGGAGTGCCGGCGTAATCGCCGTTTCCGGCGGCGGCCGCCAGGAAGTGGCCCGCGTCGATCATCCGCCCCGCGGCGATGCGCACGGACTCCACGTCGCCGTAGCCCAGGCTCATGTTCACCACACCGGGGCCGGCGTTGGCCGTGAGCCAGTCCATCCCCGCGATGGCCATGGACGCGGTGCCCCCGCCGGTGCAGTTGACCACGCGGCCCGCCCAGATCCGCACGTCCTTGGCGACGCCGAACCCTTCCCCGCCGATGATGGCGGCCACGTGGGTGCCGTGCCCATGGCAGTCCTCGGCGCTGCCGTGGCCGTCGCCCACGAAGTCGCCGTTGGCCCCGTTGGGCAGGTACGCGGCGCGCCCGGAGAACTGCTTGTGCGTCCGGCGGATGCCCGTGTCCAGCACGTAGACGGGGACGCCGGCGCCCGTGTACGTGTAGACGAAGGTGGAGCTCAGGGGCAGGTCGCGCTGGTCGATGCGGTCCAGCCCCCACACGGGAAAGAGCTGCGTGGTCATGAGCTGGGCGTGCGCGTCGCCCTCTACGAAGCGCACGGCGGGCAGGTGGCGCAGGGCGTTGAGCTGGCCGGCGTTGAGCGTGGCGGCGAATCCGTTGAGCGCGGCCGTGTAGACAAAGCGGGGGTGGATGCCGGCCACGGCGGCCACGGCGCGCGGATCCGTCCCGTCGTTCAGCACGACGATGTACCGGCCTTCGTCGGCGGCGGAGCGGGCCAGCAGGGGCGCGCCCCCGGGGTCCAGCGGGGTGCCGGCGTCGGCGCAGGCGGCGGCCAGCGCCAGCAGGGAGAGCAGGGCGAGGGAGCGCTTCATGGGCGTATCCTCCGTGCGGTGAGGCCGCGCCGTGGGAACGCGCGGCGGGGCGCCCGCCGGGAGGTCCGGCGGGCGGGAGAGCGGGTCCGCCGCTCGCACGGACCAAGCCGCGCGCGCATCGGCCAGTTTTGCTCGATTTTCCAGTATCTGCGCCCTTTTCACCACGTCCCCAACGGCCCGGTGCCGTACTGGCGGGCCAGCCCAGGTACACCTTGGGGCAGATCCGTCCCACTGCGACAACCGTACAGACCGCCGGTGGGACATCGCTGCTACGTATTCCGTCTGCAGCGGAAGTCGGAGGTGAAATGGGTTGGGAGAACAATCCGCCGACACGTCATCCTGAGGAGCCGCCGCGCGGATTGTGCGCGTGCTTGATCCCGGGCGGCGACGAAGGATCTTGCACGCGAAGCGACAAGCCGGCTCCACGTCTGGAAGTCGGCCCCGAGTATCGCACACAAGATCCTTCATCGCCGCCATGATTCTCCGCGCAGACAAGATCGCGCGGCGGCTCCTCAGGATGACGCGCTTTGCGCGGGGTGGTTCTCCGAATCAGAGAGGAGGGAAGCTCGCCAGATTCCGCCCGTCCGTTGCCGGCTGTCCCCTGTAACCTGTCCCCCATCCCCCGCCGTTTCCCGCTATTCCCTAATCCCTATCACCTATTCCCTCCCGCCCCCCAGCTTGACACCCCCCGCCCCCCTCCCCAGTGTACCCCCTCGCACGATTCCCAAAAACCAGGCAGGCAGAAGATGTCGTTCAACCGGCAGGACGCGCTGGACTACCACAGCGAGGGCAGGCGCGGAAAGATCGCCGTGGTGCCCACCAAGCCCGCGAGCACCCAGCGGGACCTGTCCCTGGCGTACTCGCCCGGCGTGGCCGAGCCGTGCCGCGAGATCGCCCAGAACCCCGAGGACGTCTTCAAGTACACGGCGCGGGGCAACCTCGTGGCCGTGGTCTCCAACGGGACGGCCGTGCTCGGACTCGGCGACATCGGCCCGCTGGCGGCCAAGCCGGTCATGGAGGGCAAGGGCGTGCTCTTCAAGCGCTTTGCCGACATCGACGTCTTCGACCTGGAGGTAGGCTCCAAGGACCCCGACGACGTCATCCGCTTCTGCGAGCTGCTGGAGCCCACCGTCGGCGGCATCAACCTGGAGGACATCGGCGCGCCGGAGTGCTTCTACATCGAGGAAACGCTCAAGGAACGCCTGGACATCCCCGTATTCCACGACGACCAGCACGGCACGGCCGTCATCAGCGGGGCCGCGCTGCTCAACGCGCTGGACATCAGCGGCAAGAAGATCGACGAGCTCACCTGCGTGTTCAGCGGCGCGGGGGCGGCGGCCATCGCCACGGCGGAGCTGTACATCTCGCTGGGCGTGCGCCGCGAGAACATCGTGATGACGGACAGCAAGGGCGTCATCCGCAGCGACCGCGGCACCCTGGACAAGTACAAGGGCCGCTTTGCCACCGACCGCGACCTGCACACGCTGGCCGACGCCATGGTGGGCGCCGACCTGTTCGTGGGCCTGTCCGTGGCCGGCGCCGTGACGCAGGAGATGGTGGCGTCCATGGCCGAGGCGCCCATCGTCTTCGCCCTGGCGAATCCGGACCCCGAGATCCTCCCCGAGGACGTGCTGGCCGTGCGGCCGGACGCCATGGTCGCGACCGGACGGACGGACTATCCCAACCAGATCAACAACGTCCTGGGCTTTCCCTTCATCTTCCGCGGGGCGCTCGACGTGCGCGCCCGCGCCATCAACGACGAGATGAAGATGGCCGCCTGCCGCGCCCTGGCGGAGCTGGCGCGGCTGGACGTGCCCGAGTCGGTGGAAAAGGCGTACGGCAACGAGCGCTTCCGCTTTGGCGCCGAGTACCTGATCCCCAAGCCGTTCGACCCGCGCATCATGCTCTACGTGGCGCCGGCCGTGGCGCAGGCGGCCATGGAGACGGGCGTGGCCCGCGTGCAGATCGACGTGGAGCACTACCGCGCCGAGCTCATCGCCCGCCTGGGCCGCGGACGCGAGGTGATGCGCGACATCATGCGCCGCGCCCGCCAGAGCCCGCGCCGCATCGTCTACCCCGAGGGCGAGAACGAGCGGATCATCCGCGCCTGCGCCCTGGTGCTGGGCGAGGGGATCGCGCGGCCCGTGCTCGTGGGGCGGCCGGAGGTCATCCGCGACAGGGCGCACACGCTGGGCGTGTCCATCGACGGCGCCGAGATCGTGGACCTGTGGGGCGACGAGGCGCGGCGGGAGACGTACGCGCAGGAGTTCTTTCGCCGGCGCCAGCGCAAGGGCGTCACGCTGGCGCAGGCCCGCGAGCGGATGCGCGAGCCCGTCTTCTTCGGCTGCATGATGGTGCTGCAGGGCGACGCGGACGGGCTGCTGGCCGGCGAGGACATGTACTATCCCGAGACCATCCGCCCCGCGCTGGAGGTGATCGGCACGGCGCCGGGCGTGCGGCGGGTGGCGGGGCTGTACATGATGGTGCTGGAGCGGGAGATGATCTTCTTTGCCGACACCACGGTGAACATCGACCCCGACGCGGGCACCCTGGCCGAGACGGCGCTGCTGGCCGCGGACTTCGTGCGGCGGCTGGGGCTGGTGCCGCGCGTGGCCATGCTCTCGTTCAGCAACTTCGGCAGCGTGCGCAGCCCGCAGAGCGACAAGGTGCGCGCGGCCGCGGAACTGGTAAAGCAGCGCGCGCCGGGGCTGGAGATCGACGGCGAGATGCAGGCCGACACGGCCGCCATGGACGAGTTCCGCCTGGACCTCTACCCGTTCACGTCGCTGCGGGGCCGGCCCAACATCTACATCTTTCCCAACCTGGACGCTGCCAACGCCGCCTACAAGCTCATGTGGCGGATGGGCGGGGCCGAGGCGTTCGGGCCCATCCTCCTGGGCATGGGGCACCCCATCCACGTGCTGCAGCGGGGCAGCGAGGCCGTGGACGTGCTCAACCTCACGGCGCTCGCCGTCGTGGACGCGCAGGAGCACGCCGGCCGCCACGCCGGCGGCTGACGGTGAAGGTCGCCGCGTACCAGGCGCCGCTGCTCGCCGGCGGCTCCCTGGACGCGCTGGAGCACATCCGGGCGCGGGTGCGGCAGTGCGAGGCGGAGGGTGTCCGCGTTCTCTGCTGCCCCGAGGCGGTGCTGGGCGGCCTCGCGGACCAGCACGCCCATCCCGCCCGCTTCGCCCTCGCGGCGGAGGAGTTGGATGACGTGCTGGCGCCGCTCGCGAGCGAGAGGGTCACGACGATCGTCGGCTTCACGGAGCGGGCGGCGGACGGCCGATAGTTCAACGCGGCGGCCGTCTTTCATCGCGGCGCGGTGACGGGCATCTACCGCAAGCTGCATCCCGCCATCCGCCGCTCCGTCTACGCGGCGGGCGCGGAAACCCCGGTGTTCGCCGCGGACGGGCTGACGTTCGGCATCGTCATCTGCAACGATTCCAACTTCGCGGAGCCGGCGCGGCGGATGGCGGCCCTGGGCGCGGCGGTGCTCTTCGTGCCGACCAGCAACGCGCTCGCGCCGCCGCACCATCCCGGCCGGATCGCCGACGAAGCCCGGGCGGTGGACGTCGCACGGGCCGTGGAGCTTGGACTGTGGATCGTCCGCGCCGACGTGGCGGGACGGGCGGACGCGCGCGTGTCGCACGGCTCCTCGGCGATCATCGATCCGGCCGGGCGCGTGGTGCGGGCCGCCCGCCCGCTCGCGGAAGAGCTGCTGATCGCGGAGATCGACGGCGTCCCGCTCCCCCAACCCGCTGACCGTGGTGCCTGATCCCCGTTCCGAGCGCGTCCGCATCCACTACCGCCGCCCGCCGGACCGCCTGCAGGTGTTCGACCAGGCGGTGGTGGCGGACGACGGCGCGTGCATCGTCACGTATCTGCCCAGCGCGCAGCTCACGAAGCCGGTGATGGCGGGCGGCCGCGTGGCGCTGGAGCCCGGCGCGCCCGTCGTGTGGTTCACGTGGCGCGGGGACGTGTGGCACGACGTCGGCCGGTTTCACCTCGCGGACGGCACGTTCACGGGGCTGTACGCCAACGTGCTCACGCCCGTGCGGATGAAGGGCGCGGAGTGGGATACGACGGACCTGTTCCTGGACGTGTGGAGGGGGGCGGACGGGCAAGTCGAGGTCCTGGACCGCGACGAGTTCGACGAGGCGCTCGCCGCCGGCTGGGTGGATGCGCGGACGGCCGCCCGCGCCCTGGCCGAGGCCGAGCGCCTGGCCGCCGGCGCCCGCGCGGGCACCTGGCCGCCCGCCCTGGTCCGCGCGTGGACGCTGGAGCGCGTCCACGCGTGGGAGTCGGGTTCCGCCAACGGCTGACCGCGCCGCTTGCGCCACCGGCAGAACGCGTCGAAAGCCCCGTCCGGCACGCCGGACGGGGCTTTCTCCCTCACGTCTCCCAGAGAAGCGTCATCCCGAGGAGCCGCCGCGTGATCCAGATCGCTGCACGGCCCATGGCGGCGACGAAGGATCTTGCCCGCAAAGCGACAAGTCGGCTCCCGCGCGCCTCACGCCGGATCCGCGGAGCATTGTTTCCTGAGGGGCCCTCACGAACTCGACCGCGCCGAATGCGTGCGGCCCCGAAGGATCTTCTCGCCCTGCCAGGGATTGGGTCCAACAGCGAAGTCCCTGCCCCGTCAAGGAGATCCTTCGGGCGCCACAGACCGTGCGACGGGCGAGCCCGAGAAGCGCTCCCCCAGGAAATCAAAGCCTTTCCTGAATCGCTTACTCCGTCGGGTAGAAGCCGCAGACGCAGGCGCCCGGCTCCTGGCACACGCCGTAGTCGTAGCCCTTGCCCTGGCAGATGTCGTTAC
>NZ_DASURI010000611.1:0-2000 GCF_036280135.1 Longimicrobium sp. | reverse complement strand
CCCGTCGCGCAGCGACGGGGCTCATCCTCCCACGGGCTTCACTCCCTGCCCACGGGCTTCACTCCCTTCCCACGGGCCTCACTCCCCGCCTCACCCGCCCACCATCTCCGCCGCGGAGTCCGGCGCGAAGATGCGCACGGCTTCCACCGCCTGCGCGGGCATCCCGGGATGCTCCGGCAGCAGGTGCGCGCTGATCACGTGCGTCTCCGACGGGCCGTACTGGTTGTCCAGCCGCAGCCCGGGATTGGCCTGGAAAAAGGCGCGCAGCTGGGGCGTGGCGCGCAGCTGCTCGCCCGCCGTGATGATCTCGCGCAGCTCCGGCAGACGCGCATTCTCCGCCGTCTCGGCCAGGTTCTGCAGCGCGGCAAAGGGCAGGAACAGCCGCTGGACGCGATGCGCGCGCAGGTACGCCACGAGCGCCTCGGCGTCGCGGCGCGTGTCGTCGTCGACCAGCACCAGCGTGCCGCCCGCCGCCCACGTGCTGAAGATCTCCTGGAACGACACGTCGAAGCTCAGCGACGCGAACTGCAGCGTCCGCGCGGCCGCTCCCTCGCCGAACCGCGCCAGCTGCCACGCCAGCAGGTTCACCAGCGCGCGGTGCGGCAGCGCGGCGCCCTTGGGTCGTCCGGTCGAGCCCGACGTGTACAGCACGTAACCCAGGTTCTCCGGATCCACCGGGACGGAAAGCGCCTCGGCGGACTCGGATTCGATGGAGGCGGCGTCCGCGTCCAGGCGCAGCAGCGGCGTCTCCGTGGACGGAAGGCGCGCGGCGACGTCCGCCGTCGTCAGCAGGACGGCGGCTCGGCTGTCTTCCAGCATGTACGCCACGCGATCCGCGGGATAATTCGGATCCACCGCGACGTATCCGCCGCCCGCCTTGAGCACGGCCAGGACGGCGACCGGCATGTCGATGGACCGCTCCAGGCACACGGCCACGCGCACGTCCGGCCCCACGCCCATCGCCCGCAGCCGCCGTGCGATGCGGTTGGCCCGCGCGTCCACCTACGCGTACGTCAGCGTCCGTCCGCCGAAGTCCACGGCCGGCGCGTCCGGCGTCAGCGTGGCCTGCTGGGCGAAGCGGTCGTGCACGCACACGCCTGCGGCCGACGCGCGATGCGTGGCGTTCCACCGGCCGACGACCAGCGCGCGCTCCTCCGCCGTCAGCACGTCGTGCGACGAGACGGGCGCGTCCGGGGCCTGCGCCACGGCGCGCAGGGTGGCGTCCAGGTGCCCGATGAGGCGCGCGACCGTCTCGGCGTCCCACAGCGCCGCGGCGAACTCCACGTCGCCGAAGATGCCGTTCTCCGCCTCGCCGATGCCCACGGTCATGTCGAAGCGCGACGTGCCCAGCGACGCGCCGGCGGGCCGCGCGGACAGGTCGCCCAGGCGCCGGTCCGCCGCGCCGCCGCCGATAGCCGTCTGGTGCGTGAGCATCACCTGGAAGACGGGCGAATGGCTCAGCGAGCGCTCCACGCCCAGCGCGTCCACCACCTGCTCGAACGGCACGTCCTGGTGCGCGTACGCGTCCAGCGTGGTCTCGCGCACGCGGCCCAGCAGCGTGCGGAAATCGGGATCATCCGCCAAGTCGATGCGCAGGGGCAGCGTGTTGCTGAAGAAGCCGATCAGTCCCTCCAGCTCGCGCCGCGGACGATGGATGACGGGCGTGCCGATCACCACGTCGTCCTGGCCGCTCCAGCGCCGCAGGACGGACGCGAACGCCGCCGCCAGCACCATGAACGTCGTCGCGCCGCCCGCCGCGGCCAGCGTCCGCACCCCGCGCACGGCCTCGGCCGAGAGGGCGAAGACGTGCGTGCCGCCGCGCAGGTCCTGCACGGCCGGGCGGGGACGGTCCGTGGGCAGGTCCAGCGTGGAGGGCGCGCCGGCCAGCCGCCGGGTCCAGTACGCCAGCTGCTCGTCCACGGCCTCGCCGCCCAGCGAGGCGCGCTGCCACGCGGCGTAGTCCGCGAACTGCACGGGCAGGTCGGCCAGGGGCGACGGCG
>NZ_DASURI010000610.1:0-4938 GCF_036280135.1 Longimicrobium sp. | reverse complement strand
GGCGGAGGCCCATCGGGACGGAGAGTTGGGCCAGGCGAGTCGAACGCGGGAAGGGAAGCCCGTGCGCACACTCCCGGCGAATGAATTCGCGGCACCGAAAACGTGATGTCGGCCTGCGCCGACAGGTCCGGGCAGGGTGGGTGCCGTGGGGTGCGCGGAGCCCGCGCGAGTGGTTCAAGCGGAGGCGGAGAGCCGCCCGGGAGGTGCAGTTCTCCCCCTCCCCCGCGAAGCGGGGGCAGGGGGTCGGGGGGAGGGGGCCCTCCGCGGGCGAGACACTCTCCGCTCCGCAGCACGGCCCCGGAGCCCACGAGGAAGTTCTCCCCTCTCCGCGAGGAACGAGCGGGGAGGGGCCGGGGGAGGGGCGGGCTGCTGCCGGCGCGATCTCCGCTCCTTCACACAAATCGCCGATCTCACGCGATCGCCGCGCTCTGTCGATTACCACGTGTCGTCCGCGGGCCATCCGCCGAGATCGAACCGCCCCCAAACGCGAAGAGGCGGCCCGCCCGGGGCCGCCTCTTCGTCATCTGCTGCCGATCATCCGCTTGTCGACGGTCGGTCATCCGTCCGCCGGTCAGGACCGGTCGAACCGCGCGATCAGGAGGCGCGGTTGTAGACCAGGCGGTACGTCAGCGGGTTGGGCAGGCGCGGGCTGGTGATGGTCACGTTCATCGTGAGCGTGTTGCCCTCGACCGTGTACACGTTCACGCGCTGGCCGTCCTCGGCCTGGAACGTCTGCGTAAGGCGGCCGTTGCCCCAGGTGGTGGTCACGCGCACGCAGTCGCCGCGCACGGCCTGGCAGGTGCGGCCCGTCTCCCGGTGCCACAGCACGGCCGAGCCGTTGGAGGGGCTGCTGACCGACGGACGGCCCGCCATGTCCACCCGGTAGTTGCCGCCGTCCGTGTGGATGACCAGCTGCGGGTACGCCGTGTTGGTGCTGCGCAGGCGCGGACGGGCAATCTGCCGCACCACCACGTTCATCCGGGCCACCGCCGTGTTGATCTTGGCGTTGATGTCGTCGCTCTGCTGACGGTTGAGCGACCAGGTGCCGCCCAGCTGCTGCTGCGCCTGCACGGCCTGCGGCAGGATGGCGAACAGCGCGAGCGCACAGACCAGGGCAATGCGTTGACGGCGCATGGCAGATCCTCCAAGATGCTAGGGAGACGGGCCGCGCAGCGCGGGCCGCGGGCGCGGCCGGAGGCGGCAGGGGATAACCCGGAAAGATCCCGCAATCTACGGACATCCGGGGCAGCGCGGTAGGGTGGGCGCCGCAAACATGTTTTTACGCACACCCCGTACCCCCGCGCCCGCAAGATGGGTCCATCCCCCGCGGATGAAACCCCGCGCCGCGCCCGCCGTACGGCCCAGCACGCGCGCGCAGCACCGGCGCGGCGCGCCTTCCCCATCCGCACATTCGAAAGATCGAGGCCCGGGCTGATGATCACTCCCCACCAGAAGCGCATCCTTACCCAGATCGACCCGCGCACGTGGGAGCACCCGGCGGACCGGGCGGCGCTCAACGCCCTGCGCAAGGTGCCCGTCTTTGACCAGGTGCTGCGCACGGTGTTCGGCTTCTTTGGCGAAAAGCCGCTGCGGCTCGCCTTTCTCTCCGGCTCCGTGCGCGTGTCCGAGACGCAGTATCCGCGCGTGCACCGGCTGTACATGGAGGCGTGCCGCACGCTCGACGTGCAGCCGTACCCGCTGTACGTGCAGCAGGCCCAGGTGCTCAACGCGTTCGCGTTCGGCATGCAGAAGCCGTTCATCGTCCTCAACTCCTTTACCGTGCAGGAGCTGGACGACGACGAGCTCAGCTTCGTGCTGGGCCACGAGATCGGCCACGTGATGAGCGGCCACACGCTGTACCTCACCATGATGGTGGTGCTGTACCAGCTTTCCCTCGTGGGCTTTCCCATCGTGGGGCTGGCGGCGCGCGCGGTGCTCACGGCGCTGATGGAGTGGCAGCGCAAGGCGGAGCTCTCGTGCGACCGCGCGGGCATCCTGGCCGTGCAGGACCCCGAGCCGGCCATGCGCACCATGCTCAAGTTCGCCGGCGGCAAGACGGGGGAGACCAACGTGGGCGACTTTCTCGCCCAGGCCGAGGAGTACCGCGAGACCAACGACCTGGCCGACCAGGTGTTCAAGGTGCTCAACGTGCTGGGCCTTACGCACCCCGCGCCCGTGATCCGCGCGGCGGAGATCCGCACGTGGTTCGAGAGCGGCGCGTACGAGCGCATCGTGGCGGGCGACTACCGCCGCCGCGGCGAGCCCGAGACGGCGTACGCCGAGGACGTCGCCGCCGCCACGGCCTCGTACCGCGACAGCGCGCGCGACGCGTTCAACAACGCGCAGCAGGCGGCGCGCAAGGTGGTGGATTCGTTCCGGCAGGGGTTCGGCACGCGGTAATTGCCGGGAAGGGCAACTGCATTCTCACGCAGAGGGAGCAGAGCCAGCAGAGTACCCCGGTTCCGCGCGGAGCCGGGGTACTTTGCCGTGGGGCGGACTCTTACCGCATTCTCACGCAGAGCCGCGGAGAACGCAGAGTACGTCATCGCGCGATGACGTCCTCTGCTGCTCCGCGGCTTTTCACATGGCGTCGATGGACGCTACGGGGATGCTGAACCTGTTGACCCTGTGTGAGGCGTTGTTGCCCTGTTCCGCGCCGGGCCTGGGCTCCATCCGCGCGTCCACCCTTGTCTACAGTGTGGCTGTTCGTGGTCACAGCCTCCTCCATGCACGAGTTGCTTTTCGGCTGATCGACTGACTGAAATGCGAGGTGGGGACTGGGCGGAAGCGAATTGGAGGATTCGTCAAGTCATTGTACGTGAACAGTTTGTGTTAAACGTGCACCCGGGCGCTCCAGGGCCGGGCGGCGGCAGGAGCGCGCGTTTGGCGTCCTCCGCGTGCGCGGATGGGGCTAAACCCCAGCAATGACGCCGTTGCAAGTGGAACCGAGCTTGCATCAGCCGGCGCCCGGGCGGGCCGAACGGCCGCGCCTGACCTCAACCGCCCACTCGTGGAGACTCCCATGAACAAGGCGCAGTTAATCGACCAGGTGGCCGAAAAGGCCGGCCTGAGCCGCGCTGCCGCGGCTCGCGCGTTCGACGCCATCTTCGACACCGCCGGCGGCGCGGTGTCGAACGCGGTGCACGGCCTGGGCGAGCTGTCCATCCCCGGGTTCGGCAAGTTCACCAAGAAGACGCGCGCCGCCCGCCAGGGCCGCAACCCGCGCACCGGTGCCGTGATCGACATCCCGGAGCGCAGCACCATCTCGTTCACGGCGGGCAAGAACTTCCGCGAGGCCTCGCCCAGCGGCCGGCGCAAGGCGGCCGGCGCGGCGCTGGGCGCGGCGGCCGGTGCGGCGGCGGGCGCCGCGGCCGCGGCGGCCACCAAGCCCAAGCGCGGCTCGGCCACGGCCGAGGTGAGCGGCACGGCCTCCACGACGACGGCGTCCACCGGCCGCGGCCGGAGCGGCGGCCCGTCGTCGGCCAGCAATGGGAGCGGCAACGGCGACACGAACTCGGGCGGCGGCGTGTCGTCGCGGGGCGGCGGCGGCAAGAGCGGCGGGTCCAAGGCGGGTGGCGGCAAGAGCGGCGGTGGCGGCCGCGGCGGGCGCTGAGGTCAGGCGCTGACGGGCGAGGCCGCGTCCCCTGGGGGCGCGGCCTCGTTCTTTCATAGGGACACGAGCCCGCATTCGACGCACCGTCCGCACAGGCACCGCACACCATGGCCGAAGCACAGGTCCGCCGCATTACCTGGAGGTCCGCAGACGTCGCGCGGGTCTTCGCCATGGGGCTGCTGTTCACGTTCCTGTGGCGCTTTTTCTGGATGGTGCACAGCGCGCTGTTCATCGTCATGCTGGCCATCCTCATCGCCATCGTCATCCACGCGCCGGCCAGGCGGCTGGAGCGGATGGGGCTGCCCTTTCGCTTTTCCCTGCCCCTGATGACGATGGTGTTCGTGGGCAGCCTGGTGGGGCTCGTCGTGGCCATGGTGCCGCACCTGATGGCGCAGATGCGGCTGCTGGCCACGGAGCTGCCCGTGGCGCTGGAGCAGGTGCAGACGTGGTTCCGCAGCCAGGCGGGCGAGGGGCCGGGGTCGCAGTTCTCGCAGAACATCACCCGGCAGGCCACGGAGTTCATCGGCCGGTTCGTGCCGCTGGCGTTCAACTTCATCACCACGCTGCTGGGCTCGTTCGCCATCATCGTGCTGGCCACGTTCTTTGCCGCGCAGCCGGACGTCTACCGCGACCTGCTGCTGCGCATCGTGCCCGTGGAGTCGCGCGACCGGTGGGAGCGGGTATACGACGAGGCCGGGCGCAACCTGCGGCAGTGGACGGTGGGCAAGGCGCTCACCATGCTGTTCATCGGCGTGGTGACGTACATCGGCCTGGCGCTGTTCAAGATCCCCGGCGCCCTGGCCCTGGCGGCCTTCGCGGCGCTCATGGAGTTCATCCCCAACTTTGGGCCCACCATCGCGGCGGCGCCGGCCGTGGTGGCGGCGTTCGCCATCTCGCCCGGGACGGCGGTGTACGTGGCCGTGTTCTACTTCCTGCTGCAGCAGGTGCAGAACGCCATCACGGTGCCCCTGGTGGAGCGCCGCGCGGTGAACATCCCGCCCGCCATCCTGCTCGTGTGGCAGCTGATGCTGGCCGTGGGCTTCGGGCTGATGGCGCTGTTCGTGGCCACGCCCATGCTGGCCATCATCGTGGTGGCCGTGCGGATCCTGTACTTCGAGAAGCAGGAGGAGCGCGCCCTGTGGAACCGGCGCGAGACCGAGACGCCGCCCGTGCCCGATTCCATGCCGCCCCACACGCCGCCCGCCGCGCAGGAATCCTGACGGGGAGGACGGGGCCGGACGCGCGATCGAGAGGAGATCCTGTGAAGATCGAGCGCCCCCCATCCCGGGCCCTTCCCCCACAAACTGCGTGGGGGAAGGGAGAAC
>NZ_DASURI010000609.1:0-8830 GCF_036280135.1 Longimicrobium sp. | reverse complement strand
AGTCGCACTCGGTGAGCAAGGCCCTGTTCCGCGTGGGCGGCGCCCTTCGCCGCCGCCGGCCCGACGAACCCGCCGCGCCCTGACGCGGCCGAACGATTCCAGAACCCGACATCGCAGGAGAGATCGATGCAGGTGCACGAGCACGACCTTCCCGGCGTGGGCAAGAAGTTCGCGCTGACGACCAACGACGACGAGCGGATGACGGTGATCATCCACAACACGGGGCACCGGGAGATCTACGTCTTCAAGGGGCGCGAGGAGTTCCCGTCCAGCGCCGTGCGGCTGGAGGACGCCGAGGCGCGGATGCTGGGCGCCATCCTGGGCGGCGCGTACTTTCAGCCGGCCGTGGCGGAATCGATGGACATGGTGCTGGGGCAGTTGTCCGTGGAGTGGTTCCGGGTGGCCACGGGCTCGCCGCTGTCCGGGCGGACGATCCAGGATTCCGCCATCCGCAAGCGGACGGGCGCCAGCGTGATCGCCATCCTGCGCGACGGCCGTCCGCAGCCCAACCCGGGCCCGTCGGACGTGATCGAGACCGGCGACACGCTGCTGGTGGTGGGCGACCGCCAGCAGGTGCAGCGCTTCCGGGCGGAGATCGCGGGGTAGCCGCGGACGATACAGAGATCGGGTGATGCTGATCAGGTGATCGGCACACGGCGGATCGGAGAGTGCTGACCGACCGAAGCCCCCGTCGCTGCGCGACGGGGGGCCCTCTCCCCCGACCGCCTTTTTGCTCGTTCCTCGCAACGGCGGTCGACCCCTCCCCCAACTTCGAGGGAGGGGTTTTCGCGTGGGCCGTCATCCGCGCCCGGACGTGAGTTCGTGCTGGACCTGGGTTCTCCCCCTCCCCCGCGGAGCGGGGGCAGGGGGCCGGGGGGTGGGGGCATAGGCGTTAACTTAAAGACCTAACACTATTCACCGCAGCCATTTGCAAGGCTCGCTTTCGGGGCCGTTCCAGCAACTTTCCTCGTAGCTCAGCCCCCGTGCGCAGCAACTCGCTTGGCAAGCAGGGGAGAGACACCACGGCGAGGAAGGCGTCGCACGCCTCCCGAAACTCCCTCCATCGGCTGCCCACCTCCAAGCGGGAACCCCCAGGGGGAAAAAAGACGAGATTCCTCGCCGAGCCGTTCAATCAGCAGCACTGCCAGGAGTTTCGCATATATCCAGCTTCGAACCGCCTCTGGATCCCGGTTCGGGGCGCTTCCGGCATCGAAGAGTGACTTCAGCCGCTTGAACCCCAGTTCTACCTGCCATCGGACACGATAGAGCTCCAAAACCTGCTCGGCGGTGAGGTCATTCAGCCCTGGAGTCGCCAGGACGAAAATGTACTCCGCCAGTTCCAGCGTCTGCTCCTGGACTGTCCGCCCCTTCTTGCGCGCCGCCTTCAGCAACCGTTCCTTCGCAAGCTGCGCCGCGCTTGCGCTCTTTCGGACCGCACAGAGCCGTGCCGCATACTCCCGATCATTCGCGCGGAAGCGGACCGCATACTCCTTTGGCGCATGCCCTTCAATCGAGCGCAACGTGTCCAGGAGATCGACCTGACTGCCTTCCTGGTCGAGCAGAGGGAAGCTGTTGGCGTTGAGGCGCACCACGGCATCGCCTCCGTGATCCAGAACGTGCGCCACGCCTTCGCGGTGGCAGTATCCCCGATCTCCCAGGATGACGTCTCCGGGCTCGACCGGAACCCGCTTGTACGTCTCACCTCCGCTGGAATCTGTGACTTCGGCGAAGTCACACGTTAGCGTGGGCAGGCGCAGCACGTAGTGAAGCCGCCAATCCGTACCGCTGCTCCCGGACACCCTTACGTGCGTGGCGTCGACGACGCGCAGGCGCCTCCCCGCGGACACGGCCTCCAGAGACGGCATGCGCGCACTGCCTGTAAAGACACCCTCGGCAATCTCCCGCAGCCATGGCCCCGCACTCCGCATGCGCTTCATGAGCGCCACGCTCGAGATCCGGGCTAGGCCCGCGTTGGTTGCCCTCGCGGCTGCCTGCTGCAGCGACAGTCCCGATGCTGCGTACAGAAAGGCTAAGCGGAGGAGAACATCGGCGTTGCGAACCTGCCTCGCTCGCTTGAGCGCACCCGTAGAGCGGGCAAGCTCCCGCCATCCATCCGGCAGGAACTGCGTGATCACACCCCACTCTTCGGCGAGAATGTCGGCTCTCATGCAACCCACGATACGCCCGACCGCCAAGGGTTGCAAGTCTTAAGTTAACGCCTATGGGGGGTGGGGGCCCTCGGCGGGCGAGACACACCGCGCTCGAGTGCTGGATCCCGAAGCCCACGATCAGGTCTCCTCTCGCCGCGAGGAACGAGCGGGAAGAGGCCGGGAGAGGGGCGGGTTGCTCCCGGCACGAGCCGTGTCACCACACCCGGATGGACCCGTGCGCCCGATCTTGCGTACAATCCGCGTTGCCGCATCCAGCGCGGCGCGCAGAATCCAACCGACCGGGCCCGACGACACCGTGATCCCCATCAACGACGAGAACCCCACGGAGCTCACCCCGTGGATGACGGTGCTGCTCATCATCGCCAACCTCGTTTCGTGGTACCTGTTCCAGGGGCTGGGCGAGATGCAGCGGCTGGAGGCCTCCGTCTACGTGTTCGGCACGGTGCCGTGCGAAGTGACGAGCGCGTGCCCCGTGCAGGGGCTGGGCGCCGAGGCGCTGCTCACCTCCATGTTCATGCACGGCGGATGGGGGCACCTGCTGGGCAACATGCTCTTCCTGTGGGTCTTCGGGAACAACATCGAAGACTCCATGGGGCACCTCCGCTTCCTGCTCTTCTACCTGGCCACGGGCATCGCGGCCGGGCTGGCGCACATCTGGTTCTCGCCCCTGAGCAACGTGCCGGCCGTGGGGGCCAGCGGCGCCATCAGCGGCATCATGGGCGCGTACATCCTGCTGTATCCGCGGGCACGGGTGCGGACGTGGTTTCCGCCGTTCTTCTTCTTTCGCCTTCCCGCCGTCGTCTTCCTGGGCGTGTGGTTCGCCCTGCAGCTGTTCGGCGGACTGAGCAGCCTGGGGCTGCCGGAGACGCAGCAGGGCGGCGTGGCCGTGTGGGCCCACGTGGGCGGCTTCGTGGCGGGGCTGCTGCTCATCAAGGCGTTCGACCGGCCGCGGCTGGTGCAGGCCAAGCGCAACCACGTGCAGCTCCGGCGCGACGAGGTGGCGCCGCTGCGCTGGTAGGCGTAGAATGTCGCGTTTCCGTCACAAGCCGTGTCCTTGGGCGAGGGTGAGCCCTCGCCCAACGCGTTTTTTCCTTCCACTTCCCCGCCCCACGCCGGGCGACGATCTCCGATGGCATCTCTCCGCATGACCCGATCGCTCAAGTGGCTGCTGCCCCTGTGGCTGGCCGCCGCGCTGCTGCTGGGCGCCGGGCTGTACGCCCACGCGCAGCAGCCCGAGACCACGGCCCCGCAGCCGGCCGCCGGCCAGCCCCGGCCCGCCAACCCGGCGGAGCCGGCGCCGCAGGGCGCGCAGGCCACCGCGCAGCCGGGGGACGTGACCGCGCCCATCGCCTCGCCCGAGGCGCTGGAGAAGGCGCAGACGCCGCAAAGCGGCATCGCGGCGGACTCGCAGCCCGCCAACGCGGGACAGGCGGCGCGGCAGGCACGGCAGCAGACGAACGGAACGCCGGTGCAAAAGGCCATTAGCTTCCTGGGGCTGCTCGTCTTCACGGGGATCGCGTACCTGCTGAGCGTGCACAAGAAGGCGGTGGACTGGAAGCTGGTGGCGTGGGGGTTGATCCTGCAGTTCGTCTTCGCGCTGCTCATCCTCAAGACGCCGTGGGGCGCGGGGTTCTTCGACAAGGCCAACACGGCCTTCAACGCCCTCATCGGCTATACGGTCGAAGGCGCCCGGTTCCTCTTTGGCAACCTGACGGCCTCCAACATCCCCGTGGGCCCGGGCGGCGCCCTGCCCGCCGTGGACCCGGTGGGGCCGACGACGGCCTGGGCCTCGGCGGGGGCGTTCTTTGCCTTCAACGTGCTGCCCACCATCATCTTCTTCTCGTCGCTCATGACGCTGCTGTACCACCTGGGCGTCATGCAGGCCATCGTGAAGGCGTTCGCGTGGGTGATGATGCGGACCATGAAGATCTCCGGCGCGGAGAGCCTTTCCACGGCCGGCAACATCTTCCTGGGGCAGACGGAGGCGCCGCTGCTGGTCAAGCCGTTCATCGGCACCATGACCAAGAGCGAGATGCACTGCATCATGGTGGGCGGGTTCGGCACGGTGGCGGGCGGCGTGCTGGCGGCGTACGTGGGCTTCCTGGTCACGTACTTCCCGGACATCGCCGGGCACCTGATCAGCGCGTCGGTGATGGCGGCGCCGGCGTGCCTGGCCATCAGCAAGATCATGTATCCCGAGACGGAGGAGCCCGTCACGGCCGGGAGCATCAAGATCAAGCTGGAAAAGGTGGACGCCAACGTCATCGACGCCGCCGCGCGCGGCGCCAGCGAGGGCCTGTCCCTGGCGCTGAACGTGGGCGCCATGCTCATCGCCTTCATCGCCCTGGTGGCGCTGCTGAACGGGCTGCTGGGCTGGGGCGCGGGCTTCCTGGGGCTGGACCTGACCATCCAGAAGATCCTGGGCTGGCTGTGCGCGCCGTTCGCGTGGCTCATGGGCGTGCCGTCGCAGGACGCGCTGGCCGTGGGCACGCTGCTGGGTGAAAAGACGGCCCTGAACGAGTTCGTGGCGTACGCGCACCTGGGCACCATGCTCCAGGAGGGCGCCGGGCTGGATCCGCGCTCCGTGGTGCTGGCCACCTACGCCCTGTGCGGGTTCGCCAACTTCAGCTCCATCGCCATCCAGATCGGCGGCATCGGCGGCATGGCCCCCGAGCGCCGCGCGGACCTGAGCCGCCTGGGCCTGCGCGCCATGATCGCCGGCACGCTGGCCAACTTCATGACGGCGTGCGTGGTGGGGATCCTGATCTGAGGGGAAAGTGCCAAGTTACAAGTACCAAGTGCCAAGTAACGGATCGTATCACTAGGCACTAGGCACTAGGCACCAGGCACTTGGCACTTCTTCTCCGGCGGCGTTACAATATCCCACCGGAGCAACGAACGATTCGGCCCCTCGACAGGCGGGTGCACCGGTGGTGCACCCGCCTGCGCGTTTATCCCGGAACGGGGCCGCGACAAAGCAATCAGCGACAGGACGGAAGACGATGGCGACCGAAGTGACCCGCGAGCTCCTGCACCGCCTGCCCAAGGCGGAGCTGCACGTGCACCTGGACGGCTCCCTGCGCCCCGAGACCATGCTGGAGCTGGCGGCGGAGTACGGCAAGAAGATGCCGGCCCACGACGCCGAGACCTTGCGCGACTACATGCACGTGCAGGACGCGCGCAACCTCGTGGAGTACCTGGAGCGCTTCAGCATCACCCTTTCCGTGATGCAGACGGCCGACGCCCTGGAGCGCATCGCCTACGAGCTGGCGGAGGACTTGGCCAGGGAGAACGTGCGCTACGCCGAGATCCGCTACTCGCCCATCCTGAACGCCCAGGAGGGGCTGCCCCTCACCGAGACGGTGGACGCGCCCCTGCGCGGCCTGGCCCGGGCCGAAAAGGACTTCGGCATCAAGACGGCCATCATCATCTGCGGCATCCGCAACATGGAGCCCGCCACGTCGCGCGACCTGGCGGACCTCACCGTGGCGTACAAGGACCGCGGCGTGGTGGCGTTCGACCTGGCCGGCGCGGAGTACAACTACCCCGCCAAGAAGCACAAGGACGCGTTCTACACCGTCATCAACAAGAACATGGCGGCCACCATCCACGCCGGCGAGGCGTATGGGGCCGAGAGCATCCACCAAGCCCTGCACTACTGCCGCGCCAACCGCATCGGCCACGGCACGCGGCTGTACGAGGACCCGGACCTCATGCGCTTCATGAACGACTTCCGGGTGCCCATCGAGATCTGCCTCACCAGCAACGTGCAGACGCGGGCCGTGGAGTCGTTCGACAAGCACCCCGTGCGCATGTACTACGACGAGGGCCTGGTCCTGAGCCTGAACACCGACAACCGGCTGATGAGCGCCACGACGGTGACGGAGGAGTACTGGCGCGCGCACCAGCACCTGGGCTTTACCTGGGACGAGCTGGTGGACCTGGCCCTGATGAGCTTCGACAGCGCGTTCATGCATCGCACGGAGAAGCTGGCCCTGCTCGACGCCGTGAGGCGGGAGATCGAATCTCTCACCTCCGCAACGGCTTAGCCCGATCTACTTCAGGCGGATTGGAGATACGGAACGGGCCGGCTTCCACGCGGAAGCCGGCCCGTTCTGCGTTCGATGCGGAGCGCCGGACAGCCGGTCCGGAGTGGGATCGACGGCCGATCCGGGGCAGCGTGGACGGCCGGTCCGGGGTGCGTGGACGGCCGATCCGGAGTGAGGCCGGACGCCTGCGCCGTCGTCCTCGCGACTACCCTCTGCGCCTCCCGCCAGACGCGTCATCCTGAGGAGCCGCCGCCCGGACCCGCCCGTACGCGAGCCATGGCGGCGACGAAGGATCTTGTGTCCGAACCACGGGGCCGACTCCCGTGCGTGGAGCCGGCCCGTGCCGCATCGCCGCCCAGGCCGCCCAGGCCGAACAGATCAGCAGGGCGAGACGGGCGCCGCGACGGAAGTGGACGCATCTCCGGTGGCATAGTGCGCGGTCACCACGTACCGGTAGTTCGTGATCCGCGTCTCGAATGTCCCGGAGGAACTGCAGAAGGACTTGCCCGTGTACGCGTGCGACGTATCCAGGTGAGACGTGCTGGTCGTCGTCGCGAGCGTCGACACAGACTGCTCGCTGCGCGATTCAAACGTCGCCTTGACGATGATGGTCCGGTTCTCCTGGTACTGCACCGTGTAGCCGGTGGCGCCCGAGAGAGCGCTCCAGCTGATGAGCGGGTTACCGCCCGAGTTGGTGACGGTGACCGTGGGCGCCGTGTTCAGCGCCGGCGCCTGGTCCGCGGCGCTGATGAGGGCGGTGGGAGCGTCGGCGCAGGCGGACAGAAGGGCGGTCAGCACCAGGGCAGCCGCGAGCAACGGCGCGCGGGTTCGGTTCATGGAGAGCATTCGCAGGTTTCCTGAGTAGAGGATGCCGCGTGGAATGCGCGGCCGGTGCATCACCGAGGTCGACGGAGGGCCGGCTCGTGCGGAGAGCCGGCCTTCCCGTTCATCCGTCTCGACGCGTAGCGCAGGTCATCAGCACTGGGCGCGGCCGAGCACCTGGGTGGACGACGTACCGTTGGCAAAGGTCGCCGTGACCAGGTAGTGGTAGTACCACCGGTAGCGCTCGTCGCCGACCGTGGCGGTGCACATGAGCGCGCTGGTCCAGGTGGAATACGCATCCAGGTAGCTCGTGGACGTCCCGCTGTACAGCGGGATGGTGTCCGTCCACTGGCGGTGCTCCATCGTCTGGAAGTTGTCCATCATCCCCGTGACGAGCTGGGCCACGTCGTACCGGGTGGCGCCGGTGAGGGCGCTCCAGCTGATCAGCGGATGTCCGCCGGAGTTGGTGACGGACACCACGGGAGCCGGGTAGACGTCCAGCGACGGGGGCTGGTCCGCCGCGATGGCGGGCGCGGCCGTGGGGGCGTCGGCGCAGGCGGCCAGCGCGGCGACGAGCATCAGGGCGGCGGCGCGGGCGCGGTTCAGGCGCATCATGGCAATCCTCCTTGGGATGAGGGAGCTCAGCACGGGGCGACGGGCGCGAAGACGGAGCTGGCGGCCGATCCGTCGGCGTACGTGGCCGTCACGCGGTAGCGGTACGTCACGCGCGTGACGATGGGATACGCCGTGTAGCTGCACAGCCAGTCGCCCGTGTACGGGTGGCCGGAGTCCAGCAGGCTCGTCCCCGTGGTGCTGCCCAGCGGGTACTCCCATGACGTCGAGGTCGATTCCGCCGTCTGCCGGTTGGTCTGCGTCTCGGTCTCCACGAGAACCACGCTGTAGCCCGTGGCGCCGGACAGGGCGCTCCAGCTCAGCAGCGGGGATCCGCCGGAGTTCGTGACGGTCACGGTGGGCGCCGTGTTCAGCGCGGCGGGCTGGTCCGCGGCGGAGATCGAGGCGCCCGTCGGGGCCTCGGAGCAGGCGGCCAGCGTGGCCGCGAGCAGCAGCGTCGCGGCACGGAGGGCAGATCGAAGTGCGAGAGAATGCTTCATCGGGTAGCTCGTCCGGGGGGGGGGAAGCCGGCCCTCGTTGCGAGGGCAGGCTCGTCGATCTCATCGCCGTGATCCGCTCAGTAGCACTCGCCCACGGGCGCATATGCGCGCTGCGTGCTGATGCCGCTCGCCAGCTGGGCCACGACCTCGTACTCGTAGATTTCCGTGTACGTGTCGTTGGGGCCGTACGGGTAGTCCGCCGGGCGCGTGCAGTGAATGTCGCCCGAGTAGACGCGCGAGGTGTCCAGGAACGAGGTGGCCGTGGTGGTGGTCTTGAGCTCGCGGAAGCTCCGCCGGGCTCCGTCGCCGCGCCATGTCGTGTAGAACCACGTGGTGACGAGGTTCACCTTGTAGCTCGTCGCGCCCGGAACGGCCGTCCAGCTGATGAGCGGATACCCGCCCGAGCTGGTGACTGTGACGGTTGAGCTCGCGGTCACATCGAGCGCGGGCGCCACCCTGTCCGCGGCGATCCCGGACTTCGCCGCGGTTCCGGTGGGCGCCTCGGAGCAGGCGGCCAGCGTGACCGCGAGCTCCAGGACGGCGGCGCGGTACGCCCCGCCCACCCCGTCCATAGTGAGGATGGCCGCCTCTTCGAAAGGCGAGGGATAGAACGCGCTGGCCGCATGGCTCTCGTGATGGTCGCCGAAGAGCGGATTCCAGCGGAACTGTTTCGCCA
>NZ_DASURI010000608.1:0-7389 GCF_036280135.1 Longimicrobium sp. | reverse complement strand
GTGTTGGCGCAGGATGCCTGGCATGTACCGGCACAGGAGGCCGCGCAGCTCGCGGCGGCAGGATCGAACGACGGTGCACACATGGCCGTCGTACAGCCGTGGAAGACCATGTGTGTCTGGCAGTTGTAGTCGCATGAAAGGTTGACGCAGGTGTTCTCCGTGTCGGCGCGGGCCTCGACGGTGCCGCGGGAGGCTTGGGCCTCCGCCGTGGCGAAAGAGACCACCAGCAGGTCCTCCAGCTTGAGCTTCTTCATCCTGGGTGCCTTTCCCGTGTTGAGAGCGAAGTTTTTGTAAGGGGCCGAGCGGCGAGCTCACACACACGCTCACGCGCCGGTCGGGACCGGGCACCAGGCCGGGGAGCAGGTCCCGCTGCAGGTGACCGCCGAGAGGCAGGTATCCGCCGTCGCGGTGGTGGACGGCGCCACGCCGCCGCCTCCGACCGTGAACGACGCCACCCGGATGTCGCCCACCCTGAGCTGCTGCTTGTGGTGCATTCAGTCTTCTCCGTGCTGTTGTGGATGGATCCCCGCGCGGGCGGCGCCGGCGCGGTCGGTGCCCGGCGCCTCGCGCGGCACGACGAGCGTGCGGCAGGTGCCGTCGCAGGTCGGGCAGCTGAGGGTCTGCGAGAAGCCGGGGAGGAACGCCCGCCCGCTGCCGGCGCACGTCGGGCAGGGCGCGGCGACCAGGCGCTCAGCCACGGGATGCCTCCCGGGCCGGGCGCCACATGATGGGGTGGGACGGCGCGACGAAGGTCCCGCTGCCCACGTAGAAGTTGCCGCAGGCGTAGTGGCAGGGGTGGACACCCGTGGAGCCGGGCTCGATCGCCTCGAACGAGCGGCCGTCGCGCGGGGCGCCGATCAGGCCCCGGCGCCAGCCGAGCTCCGCCAGGCGCTCGAACGCGTGGTACATCACCTTGAGCGCGGCCGCCTCGTCGGGCATTGCCGCCCCGCGCGCGGCCCGGAAGTCGGCGCTGGCGGCTACGAGGAGCGGGCTGATCGTCGCCCAGTATCCCTCGTAGGTCTGCTCCTGGGGCGAGTCCTCCCGCGAGTCCAGGCGCGGGTCCGCCAGCAGCGCGGCGGCGGCGCCGAGGGCGGCACGCGTCCACGCGTTGTCGCCGACGCGGGGGCCCTCCAGGTGGACCGCGCAGCCCGTGTCGAAGTGGAGCGCCTGGGCCGCGAACGCGCCTGCCGGTCCGAACGGGTCCGCCTCGATCGTGCACCCGACGCGGCCCAGCTCCCAGCTGGCCACGGTGGCACCGGCGGGGAGAACCAGCTCTCGGGGATGATCGCCGCCGGCCTGGGCGCGCGCGGTGCTCACGCGACCCTCCGGGCGCGGCGCGCCGGCAGCTCCGAGCGGGTGCGTTCCTCAAGGAGAGCCGCGGCGTTGGACGCGCGCGGCCCGCGCGAACGCGGGCGGGGCGCGGACACCGACTCGGCGGAACCCGCCACCTCCTCCCCGGGGGCGGCATCAGCCGCTGCCTGCGTCGCGGGGGTCTTGAGGGTTTCCAGCCAGGCAAGGAAGGAGGCGTAGTCTTCGGCGCCGGCAGCCTCGTCCTCCTGGCGGGGGGTGGCGCGATGCGTCGCCTGCTGCTTCTGCTGCTCGGCCGCCCACCGCGCGTCGTCCTCGGCGCGCCAGCGCGCGACCGCGAGCTCCACCTGCTCCACCGTCTCGGCCGGCGTCCAGGGGTCGAACACACGCTCACGTGCCGGCTCGCCGGCGAGCAGCGCCCAGACGTGGTCCCGCAGCTTGTCCTTGTCGACGCCCTTCTCCCAGGCGTCCTCCACGCCGTCGATCACCAGCGCCGTCAGCTCCCCCGCGCGCGCGTCCAGGCGCGCGAGCGCGGGGTACGCGTGGGCGGTCCCCGGCTCGACCAGGTCGGGCTGGGAGTTCGCCTTCGCGTGCACCTGGAGCGGGGCCGCGAACTCGATCCACTTCCCCAGCTCCTCGGCGACGCGGGCGTAGGACTGACCCTTGTCCCCGTACACGGGACCCTCGGGACCCTTCTGCAGGGTCGCCAGCAGCCGCGCCGCGGCGTCGGGCTCGTCGTAGGCCAGCCGGCCCAGGAGCGTCAGGAAGTCCGTCTTCAGCGCGCTGTGGCGCTCGTACTCCGCATCCAGCAGCTGCCCCATTTCCGCGTGGATCATGATCAGAAACCCTCCGTGTGGGGTTCGAGCTCGGCGACCAGCGCCTCGAGCTCCGCCTTCTCCAGCTCCGCGAGCGTCTGCCCCGCGAGAGCGTAGTCGAGCACCGGCCGCATCTCCTGGTTGAGCATGCGCGCCCACCGCTCCACGTCCGCGGACTCCGGCCGGTGCACCGACACCCCGTCCGCGAACTCGCGCAGCGCGCGGAACGCCTCGCGGAACAGCCGCTCTGCCGGGGACAGGCGCGTCACCTCGTCGCGCTTCTCCACCTCCGCCAGGCGCGTGGTGAGCTCCATCACCTCGTCCACCGACGCCTTGTGCTGCTCCTGCCCGAGCCGCAGCTGCTCGTTGAGCGCCGCGATCTGCTCGGCCAGATCCTCCATCGCCTCGCGCAGCTCGGCCTGGTGGTCCGCGTCGACCGGCACCACGCGCCCGTCCGGGAACGTCCAGCTGCCGTCCTCGAGCCGCGGCAGCTGCTCCGGCGCCGCGGCCCGCAGCGCACGCCGCGTCTGCCGGTTCAGGCCCAGCTCGGCCGCCAGCTCGATGAAGTCCGAGCCCAGCTGCTCCGCCTCCGCCAGCCGCTCGTCCATCGTGCTCCTGGTCGTGCCGAGCGCCCGGCAGAACTGCTCCCAGGTGAGGCCCAGCGCCGCGTAGGAGCCCTCCTCCTTGATCCGCGCGAGCTTGCTCAGCATCGACGCGTCCGCGAACGCACGCACCAGGTTGAAGGCCTGCGCCTGGCCCACCTCGTGGACGAGGGCGAAGACGCCGCGGCTCTCCTCCGGAACGCCCGCCAGGAGGCTGTCCAGAGTGGAGGGAAGTGCCGCCGGGCGGCAGTCGCGCTGAACGAGCGTCGGCATGTTCACTGGGTTTTCGCCTTCCTGGACTGCCGCCCGGCGGCAGTCGTGGCACCGCGGGACACCGGGCGGGCTTGCTGCTGCCGCTGCCGATAGCTCAGGACGGAATCGAGCTTGTAGAAGCCCCGGCCCACCCGCTCGAATGCGCCGCGCAGGGCGGCCTGCCGGACGCTGTCGTGGTTCTGGTACTCGAGGATCTCCGCGACCCGGGCGGTGCTCAGTCGCTCATTCCGAAGCTCGGATTCCGTCACTTCCACAACGACAGGCTTGATCTCCATCCCCGCGTGCCCCTAGGTTGTAGTCTTGATACGGGCGATGCGTATAACCCGTGACTATCAAGAGTATAAACCCTTTGGGTCGGCTTCGTCAAGGATATCAAGACTAAGTGCCGGGACATACGAAAGAACGCGTCGAGAAAGCGACGCGTCTCCGGGAGCTCGTCCGCTATGCCAACGAGCGAGCAGGGCGAAGCTTAGCGGAGCTAGCTGCTGAGATCGGCAACGGCGTTAAGCCTCAGACTCTCCACCAGCTACTGGGGGGAGCTGTGCCGTACATGTCCACGCTTCTCGTGCTGGAAGCTTGGGCCGCTCAGCAGCAGCAGGCTCGTGTAGGTGGCGGCGGGCGGAGAGAAGGGGATGGAGGGGCACAAACGCTTGAGCCGTCCGAGTCGAGTGTAGTCGAGCGGATAGTCCGAGAGTTCGCTGAAGCGGAAGCTCTTGTCACGGTGGGTGGGACGCTGTCATATAAAGACATTGTCCTGGCATTCACGAACAGGGTCCTCCAGGCTGATGTGACGGACCCGGCGGAGTGGGACCTGGCTGCAGCGTATCAGAAACACCTAATGGCCCGGCACGAGAGACTCACGAATGCCCACGCAGGAAAAACTGGTGACCCCCGCATTACTAGCCCGGAGGCTCGTTCGTAAGGCTCAACGGCGGGTGCCCAGCTTTGGGCTGACCAAGCTTCGGCCCGCGGACGTCTGGCTGCTTCTCGACGCCGCGAACCTCTCGGTCGTTCGCGAGGATATAACACCAGCCTGCTTCCCCGTCCTTCGTCTTGGGGCGAGCCCCGGAAGTGTTGGGCGGGACCTCGTCGTTAGGGCGTCTCTCAGTGAGCCAGCCGTGGTCTGGTTGGCGCTACGAGAGGTCGCGCGCGTTTGGGGAGGGCATGCGCTTTCGGCTGCTTGTGCTGCCGATCTTTTCGCGACCGTCGGCGCCTTCTACCACATACAAGAGGAGCCCAGTTGTGTCCGAGCGGTTAACCCCCGCTGGTTCGACCGGAACTGGAACCTACTTCTCTGTGAAGCCGCGGCGATTCCCCTCGCAAGGCCGAAGTCGGTTCCAGCCTCGGAGGTGTACCAGCTCGGCCGCGACGCTCGCAATGCCGCCAACTATCCGCTCGCAGCGACGCTCCTGCGCCGTGCTGCGAAGATGGGGGAGGCGGAAGCTGATCTAATGACTGTTGCACGCAGCTGGACTGCGCTTGCGACGGTAGAGTACCACCAGGGGCGGTTTCCTCGTGCTCGGCGGTGCAGCGCGCGCGCTCTACGTGTTATTGAACGCGACGCATCGCTCAACGGACAGCTGCCGCTAACGCTCCACGATGCGTTTACGATCGAGGTGGACGCGGGACAGTACGCCAGCGCGGTCTCGTTAGCCGAACGCGCGCTAGTGCACTACGACCGTAGCTCGCAGCCATTCTTATGGTTTGTACACGACGTCGCGTGGGCGTTGATCACCCTCGGGTACCACCTCCGTGCTCTTCCGGTCCTCCGTCACCTTCATGCGATGGTGCATTCCGAAGCGGACCGGATTCACGCGCTCGGGAACCTCGTTGTTGCGAGCGCTGGGGCGGGGGATGTGGTCGCGTGGGAGGAGTCGCGGCGAGTACTTGAAGCGCTGTTGCTTCAGGCCGAAGCTGAGGACTCGGTGCCACGCGGGTACCTGTCTTTAGCGCAGGCCGATCTGGTACTAGGGCGGTGGAAAACTGGCGAATCAGCGGCTCTTTGTGCTGCTGAGGAGGCGGCGCGGCGTGGCCAAGTCGACATAGAGCTACGCGCACGCACTCTTCTGGAGGGCGCCCGAAGGCGCACCTCGCCAGCGGCGGTGAAGCCGTTGCCTGAATCGGTCGCGGCCCGGTGGGACGAACTGGCGCGAAGACTCGAGAGCGAACTCGCGGGCCTTCGCGCCGCGAACGACAAGAGCTGCGCAGGGTCGTCGCTGCAGCCCGGGACGAGTAGCTTACGTGCCTGAGCCGATCGGCCCCCCGCGGCCGGAGGTGTCGGAGCTAGTCGTGGCCCCTCCACCGGCCGGCACCGGTGGTTTCGGCTGCGGCTCGGCAATCGAATCGGCAGTGGCGGCTGGCCGCGCGTTGTGAGGGCTAGCGGTCGTGGGAGAAGATTCAGAGCCCGGCCCGCACGAGCTCAGTGCCCCGAGCAGCAGGAAGGCCATACAGAGCCTGCCGGTGCGGCTAGTCTTGCCCGTCCTTCCACCGGACGAGCCGACGGTACCGCGATCAGTAGCAGCTTTCATTGGCGAACCAAACCTCATGACAAGGGTTTCCGAAGGGAGGGCAATTAGCGACAGATGACTGGGGAGACAGTATACTCGTTCAACCGCAGATGCCAAGCTCCTCTGCATGTTTCCGCTGTGGTCCTTCTCGCGGGACTCACCAGCGTAGGCGGCTGCGACGGCGTCGGGAGGGCTGACACTTCGACGGCCGGGAACGCAAGCGCTGCTTACGCACAGGCAGGAAGTCGGGTGGCTGTCCTGGGAGACGAGCTGCATGACCAGCGGCTGCACACGCTCGTGAGCCGGCGTGCGTCGGTAGCCACTGAAGTGCTGGAGCTTTCCGCACGTTATCCCGACCTCCTGCAGTCGGCGCTCGCCTACACTGCAGTCCGCGAGGCGCAGAACGTCGTCCGCTCCGCCGCCTTCGAGGACTCCCTGATCTTCACGTTGAACGTCCAGGATCTCGGGCTCGCTGGAAAGTTCATCATGGGGACCGTTGCCAATCTCGGCACCTCCGACGTGGAGTCCATGGTGCTCGAGGTGAAGAGCCGCGGCGGTTCCGCCGACGCCTCGGCCGAGAAGCTGTTCGTGCGCGAAGGGGTGAGCGGAGGCACCGTGGAGCGTCTTAGCGACTACACGCTGCTGCCGCCCGGCCCGGCGTCCGCGCGGGTGATCTCCATCACCTTCGAGCCCCCGCCCACGCTCCCGTAAAACTCCTTTCGCAGGTTTCCCCAGTTTCTCACACGCCGTCCACACGGCGCTTAACGTTGGGCCTCGCAGAACCGCGAGGCCCCTTTTGTTGTCCGCTGTCCCCGCCTCCCGCCGGTTCCTCCCCTGCGTTCATCCACGCAGCTCCACCCTGACGCGCTGATGATCATCCTGGACCCTGGCCACGGCGGCGCGCGCCCCGACGGCCTTCCCGGCATCGACCGCGGCGCGAGCGCCGGCGGACACAACGAGTCGGACGTGGCGCTGCTCTATGCGTCGGAGCTGGCGCGCGCACTGGCCGCGCGCGGTGTGTCGACATGGTCCACGCGCACGGGCGAGAACCTGTCGCTCTCCCTCCAGGAGCGGGTGCGCCTGGCCAACGCCAAGCCCGGGGCAGAGGCGTTCGTCTCGCTGCACTGCAACGCGAGCGGGAGCCCCGCGGCGGAAGGGTTCCAGGTCTTCCACGCGCGCGGCTCGGAGAAGGGCGCGCGGCTCGGCGCGTCGATCGTCCGCGCGGTCGCCGCGGGGATCATGGGCCTTCCTCGCGCCCCGCTCGTCTTCCCCGACCAGTCGGTCCACTGCGGGTACACGCAGGCGGCCCGCGCCCACATCGAGACGCTCCGCCCCGACCTGTCCTGGGAGAAGAAGGACGAGGCGGTGCGTGCCCGGTTCGGCAAGACGAACGGGTACCGCCGGCTGCTCGTGCTGCGCGAGACGCAGATGCCCGCCGTCCTGGTGGAGCTGGACTTCCTCACCAGCCCGGCCGCGCGCGAGCGGCTCCTGGACGACGGGTACCGGCGCGCGCTCTCGGACGCGATCGCCCTCGGCATCTGCCGGTGGATCCACCCGTTCGCCGACTGGTAGCGCCATGGGCAAGAAGAAGGGGAAGCAGCAGGCGGACGGCGCCCAGGAGCGGCTCTCCGACCGGGACATCCTCAAGGAGACGGAGCGCTTCGAGAAGGCCAAGCGCCTGGAGGGCCGCTGCCGCGCGATCGCCTCGGGGACCCAGGCGCGCATCGTCGGCGAGCTCGTGCTGCGCGAGGCGCGCGAGTGGGACGGCTCGGCGGCGGGCGAGCCCGGGATGCACGTGACGCTCGTGCAGGCGGAGAGCCGGACCGTGGACGAGGCGGGGCTCTACGCCGCCATGACGCCGCGGCAGCGGACGGTGGCGTTCCG
>NZ_DASURI010000607.1:0-14078 GCF_036280135.1 Longimicrobium sp. | reverse complement strand
CCCCGCGAAGCGGGGGCAGGGGGGCGGGGGGGAGGGGGCCCTCGCCCGGAGGCGAACCGTCCCTGAATGCACGAACCATCCGCGTCCTAGCCCGGGAACTTGCGCTCCGTGCCTCTCTGCTTTATCATGCAAAGCACTTCGCCGGAAGCACGCGCCAGCACCGCTTGCGACGTGCTTCCACGGCGAGAGGCTGGCTGGAGGCACGATCGTGTACGTTCGCTTTACGAAACAGAGTACTTGACGGCCGTGCGTTTGTGATACATTGTAGTGCTATGTATACCGCCTCTATGCATGCTCCGCGCGCCTTCACTGTGAGCGCATCTCGCGATCCGGGCGATCCCCGCCGGGGACGCTCGCCCGCGCGATGAGCATCAACAAGGACCTCGTGGCGGCGTCGTCCACGCCGCTGGTGCTGGCCATCCTGGCCGAAGGCGACAGCTACGGCTACGCCATCCTCAAGCGCGTCCGCGAGCTCTCCGCCGGCGCGCTGGAGTGGACGGACGGGATGCTCTACCCGGTGCTGCACCGCCTGGAGCGCTCCGGGCTCGTGGAGGCCCGCTGGGACCAGGCGGAGACGGGCCGGCGGCGAAAGTACTACCGGATCACCGACGCCGGCCGCGCGCAGCTGGCGGAGGAGCGTCGCCAGTGGAGCACGGTGGACCGGGCGCTCCGCAACGTGTGGCCGGCGCTGGCGATCATCAGCGTTCTGATCCTGGATTCCATCTTCCTTTCCCAGCGCGGTTGAGCATGAACCGGAACCCTGACGCCGCCACGGCGGATTCCCTGGAGCAGCAGATCGACGCGTGGCGCGCGCACCTGCGCCGCAGCCGCGCGATCTCCGGCCCGGACACGGCGGAGCTGGAGGACCACCTCCGCGAGCAGATCGCGTCCCTGGGCGCCGACGGTCTCTCCGAGGACGAGGCGTTCCTGGTGGCCGTCAAGCGCATGGGCGCCATCGACGCCCTCACGCGCGAGTTCGCCCGAGAGCACTCCGACCGCCTGTGGAAGCAGCTCGTCCTCGCGGGCGACGCGTGGGAGGGCAGGGCGGAGCGGGAGACGGGGTTGGGGTCGCGGAAGATGTGGGTGGCGCTGATCCTGGCCGTGGCGGCGGGGATCGCCATCAAGCTCCCCGGTCTGTTCGGCATGCCGTTCCCCATGGAGGAAGGTCCGCTGGACGGCGCGTTCTACCCGCTGAACCTCGCGTTCTTCACCCTCCCGTTCATCGCCGCGTACTTCGCGTGGGAGCGGCCGCTGGCCACACGGGGCCGCTTGGCGCTGGGGGCCGTCTTCGTCGTGGCGGCCGTGATCGTCAACGCGTTCCCCTACCGCCTGTTCCCCGAGGCCGACACGCTCACGCTCACCATCCTGCACCTGCCCATCGCCCTGTGGCTGGCCGTGGGCGTGGCGTACGTGGGCGGGCGCTGGCACGGCAACGAGCGGCGGATGGACTTCGTCCGCTTCACGGGCGAGCTGTTCATCTACTTTGTGCTCATCGCGCTGGGCGGGGGCGTGCTCATCGCGATGACGTTCGCCCTGTTCCAGGCCATCGGCGTGGACGCGACGTTCCTGGTGAGCCGCTGGATCATGCCCTGCGGGTTCGCGGGCGCCACCGTCGTGGCGTCGTGGCTCGTGGAGGCCAAGCAGAGCGTGATCGAGAACATGGCGCCCGTGCTCACGCGCATCTTCTCGCCGCTCTTCGCCCTGCTGTTCCTGGCCTTCATGGTGACGATGGTGGCCACGGGACAGGGGATCGACCCCCAGCGGGAGATCCTCATCGTCTTCGACCTGCTGCTGGTCGTCGTCTTCGCGCTGCTGCTGTACTCCTTCTCCGCGCGCGATCCCCAGGCCCGGCCCGGGCTGAACGACGGGGTCCAGCTCACGCTCGTGGGCACGGCGCTCGTCGTGGACCTGCTGGCCCTGTGGGCCGTGGGCAGCCGCATCTCGGACTTCGGCTTCACGCCCAACCGCGTGGCCGCCCTGGGCGAGAACGTGGTGCTGCTGGGCAACCTGGCCGGATCGGCCGTGCTCTACGCGCGGTTCCTGCGCGGCCGCGTGCCCTTTTCGCGCCTGCTCGACTGGCAGACGACCTACCTGTACGTGCTGGCCGGGTGGGCCGCCGTGGTCGCCTTTGTCTTTCCGCTGCTGTTCGGGTTCCGATGAACGGGATCCGCGGCATTCACCATCACGAGATCGGCACGCTCGGTAATCCAGAGGGAGTCACGACGATGAACGCACTGGCCGAGTTCCTGTTCCCCGCCCCTGCCCCTCGCCGGGCGCCCGCCATCGTCGCCTGGTGGGAGCGCCGGCGCCTGGCCTACAACGCGTCCGTCGGCGCGGCGGGGCTGGTTTCGCTGGGCGCCGTCGGCATCGCCAACCTGGTGATGGGCGGCGAGTCGATGTTCCCGCAGGCCCTGATCGTGGCGGCCGTCTTTGGCGGGGTGGCCAACCTGTGCTACTGCCTGGGTCCCGCGGCGGAGCTGCTGATCTCGCGGATCTGGGGGCGCGGCGTGCTGCCGGCCGGCCCGGCGCTGTACCGCATGGGGCTCACCTTCTCCGTGGGGCTGGCACTGATGCCCACGTTGCTCACGGTGCTGCTGGGCGTCGCCCGCGTGGTGCTCGCCGTCCTGGGCCTCCACTGGGACTGACCGCGATCCATGGAACTGCAGATTCGCGGCATCTCCAAGGCGTATCCCAACGGCGTGCAGGCGCTGCGGGACGTGACGCTCACCATCCCGGCGGGGATGTACGGCCTGCTGGGGCCCAACGGGGCGGGCAAGTCCACGCTCATGCGCATCCTGGCCACGCTGCAGGAGCCGGACGCGGGCACCATCCGCCTGGGCGACATCGACGTGGTCCACGAAAAGGACCGGCTGCGGCAGACGCTGGGCTACCTGCCCCAGGAGTTCGGCGTGTATCCCAAGGTGAGCGCGGAGGAGCTGCTGGACCACTTCGCGCTGCTCAAGGGCATCGCGCGCAAGGGCGAGCGAAAGGACGTGGTCGAGGCGCTCCTCCGGCAGACCAACCTGTGGGAGGTGCGCCGGCAAAAGCTGGGGGGATACTCGGGCGGCATGCGGCAGCGCTTCGGCGTGGCGGTGGCGCTGCTGGGCAACCCGCGGCTGCTGATCGTGGATGAGCCCACGGCCGGGCTGGACCCGGCGGAGCGCGTGCGGTTCCTGAACCTGCTGGGCGAGCTGGGCGAGAACAGCGCCGTCATCCTTTCCACGCACATCGTGGAGGACGTGAGCGAGCTGTGCACGCGGATGGCCATCATCGACCGCGGCGAGATCCTGCTGGAGGCGGAGCCGCTGGGCGCCATCGAACGGATGCGGGGGCACATCTGGCGCACGGTCATCGACAAGCGCGCGCTGGCGGAGGTGGAGCGCGCGCACGCGGTGATCTCCACCCGGATGCTGGCCGGCCGCACGCGCGTGCACGTCCACGCCGACACGGCGCCCGGCCCCGGCTGGGAGCCCGCCGAGCCGGACCTGGAGGACGTGTACTTCAGCACCATGGCGGGGCACATCGGCCGGCGGGCGCGGGCGGAGGCCGGGGCATGAAGCTGCTGGGCATCTGCCGCTTCGAGCTTCGCTACCAGGCGCGCCGGCTGGCGACGTGGATTCCGTTCGTGCTGCTGGTGATCGTCTCGTTCCTCTTCGTGCGGCAGGACGTCCTGGCCGACGCCACCTTCACCGACTTCTACGCCAACTCGCCGTACGTCATCGCGTCCGTCACCGTCTTCTGCTGCCTGTTCTGGCTGATGACGGCCGCGGGCATCACGGGCGAGATGGCGGCGCGCGACGTGGAGACGGGGATGCACCCCCTTACCTACACGGCGCCCGTCCGCAAGATCGAGCACCTGGGCGGACGGTTCCTGGCCGCCTTCCTCCTCCACGCGCTGGTGCTGCTGGCCGTGCCCCTGGGTGTGACGCTGGCCGTTTTCGAGCCCGGCGTGGACCCCGCGATGATCGGCCCGTTCCGGCCCGCGGCGTACCTCACGGCCTACGGCTTCTTCGCGCTGCCCAGCGCGTTTATCGGCACGGCGGTGCAGTTCGCGTGGGCCACGCTCGGCCGCCGGTCCATGGCGAGCTACGTGGGGAGCGTGCTGCTGCTGTTCGTGGCGTACGGCGGAATCATCGCCATCCTGTACTTCCTGGAGCGGCCGGACCTGGCGGCGATGCTGGACGTCTTTGGCCACATCTACATCACCTCCGACGTCACCATGGGGTGGACGCCGCTGGAAAAGGCCACGCGCCTGGTGCGGCTGGAAGGCCCGCTGCTCCGCAGCCGGCTGCTGTGGACGGGCGTGGCCGCGGCGACGCTGGCGTTCACCTACGCGCGCTTCCGCGCGGAGCACATCACCGTGCGCCCGCTGTGGAGCCGCGTCGCGCGCCCATTCGGCCGGCGCGGGGCGGACGTTCGCGAGGCGCACGCGCCCACGCCGGCGGCCGGCGGCATCGCCACGAGCCCCATCTCCGTCCCCGCCGTCCGGCAGACGTTCGGCTTCACGACGCGCGTGCGGCAGATGCTGGCCATCGCGCGGACGTCGTTCCGCACATTGGCCCGCAGCCGCGGCGGGCTGGTCATCCTGGCGCCGATCGCCGTCGTGACGTTCATGGTGCTGCCGGACTTCATGGAGAACATGGGCACGCCGCTGCTCCCGCGGACGGAGTACGTGCTCACGTTCCTCACGGCGCCGCTCACCCGGCCCATGAGCCAGTGGGTGATCATCCCCGTGCTGACGATCCTCTGGGCCGGCGAGCTCGTCTGGCGGGAGCGGGAGGCCGGCCTGGGCGAGATCACGGACGCGGCGCCCGTGCCGGAGTGGGTGCCGTTCCTGGGCAAGTTCCTGGGGCTGGCCGGGATCCTGGCCGTGTGGATGCTCGTGCTGATGACGGTCGGCATCCTCGTGCAGCTGGGGCTGGGCTACCGGCAGTTCGAAGTCGGTCTCTATCTGAAGGTGCTGTTCGGGCTGCAGCTGCCGGAGTACCTGCTCTTTGCCCTCCTCGCGCTGACCCTCCAGGGGCTGATCAACCAGAAGTACCTGGGACACGTGGCGGCGCTCATCGCCTTCGCGCTCATCCTCTTCGCGCCGCGGCTGGGGCTGCGGCACCACCTGCTGGTCTACGGCTCGTCGCCGGGCTGGACCTACTCGGACCTGCGCGGGTTCGGGCCGTCGCTGGGGCCGTGGGCGTGGTTCAAGGCGTACTGGGCCGCGTGGGCCGTGCTGCTGGCCGTCGTGGCGCGGCTGCTGTGGATGCGGGGGCTGGAGACCCGTCCCCGCGCGCGGCTGCGCCTGGCGCGCGGCCGATTCACGCGGCCGACGATGCGGGCCGCGGCCCTGGCGGCGGGGCTCGTGCTGGGGCTGGGCGGGTTCATCTTCTACAACACCAACGTGCTGAACCCGTACCGCACCTCCGCGGACCTCATGGAGCGGCAGGCCGAGTACGAGCGGCGCTACGGGAAGTACGAGAACATCCCCCAGCCCCGGCTGGCGGGCGTGGGCCTGCGCGTGGAGCTGCATCCCGGCCGGCGCGCGGCGGATATCCGCGGCACGTACACGCTGGTGAACCGCACGGCGGCGCCCATCGACGCCATCCACCTGTCCACGGCGCCCGGCATCGACACCGACGGGCTGGCGCTGGACCGGCCGGCGCGGCGCGTCGTGGCGGACACCGCGCTCTGGTACTACGTGTTCGCGCTGGAGCAGCCGCTGCGGCCCGGCGAGTCGGTGCGAGTCCGCTTTCGCGTGCGCGTGCGGCCGCGCGGCTTTCGCAACGGCGGCGTGGACCTGATCGGCGTGACGGAAAAGAGCACGTATTTCCGCAGCCAGGACTGGCTTCCCAGCGTCGGCTACCTGGCGGGGCGCGAGCTCTTCAAGCCCGGCGACCGGCGCGCGTACGGGCTTCCCGCGCGGCCCATGATCCCCACGCTGGCCGACGCGGAGGGCGATCGCGACGTCACGGGCGAGGCGGGCACGGACGGCCCCGAGCGCATCGCCTTCGAGGCGGTCGTGGGCACGGACGCGGGCCAGACGGCCGTGGCGCCCGGGATGCTGCGCCGCGCGTGGACGGAGGGCGGGCGCCGCTGGTTCCACTACGCCACGGACGCGCCCATCGGCTCCGAGTACGCCATCTTCTCCGCCGCGTACGCCGTGCACGAGGAGACGTGGACGCCGCCGGCGGGCACGGGGCAGCCCGTGATCATCCAGGTCTACCATCATCCGGAGCACGCGGCCAGCGTGGGGCGAATGCTCCGCGGCGTGCGCGCGTCGCTCGCCTACTACACCCGCGCGTACGGGCCGTACCCGCACGGGCGCCTGCTGCGGCTGGTGGAGAACCCCGGCACGGGCATCGGCGCGCACGCGGAGCCCGGGACCATCGACTTCACGGAAGGGTTCTCCCGCTACCGGCCGGACCCGGATGGGCGTGGGCTGGACATGCCGTTCGGCGTGGTGTCGCACGAGATGGCGCACGAGTGGGGCGTGCCCTACGTCTTCGCCGAGGGCGCGCCGCTCCTTTCCGAGAGCTTCGCGTGGTACGCGGCCATGGGCGCGCTGGAGGAGACGTACGGGCGCGAGCACCTGCGGCGGCTGCTGCGATTCTTTCGCCAGCCGGCGCCCATCCCGCCCATCCGCCAGTCCCAGCCGCTGCTGCGCGCGCTGGACCCGTACGCGGCGTACCGAAAGGGCCCCTTCGCGCTGTACGCCATGAGCGAGCACATGGGCCGCGACCGCGTGGACCTGGCGTTCCGGCGGCTGATGGAAAAGCACCGTTCCAGCGGGGCCACGTCGCTGGACCTGTACCGCGAGCTGCGGGCGGTCACGCCGGACTCGCTGCGGCCCCTGCTGCACGACCTGTTCGCCGCGAACACCTTCTGGAGGCTGCAGACGGAGCGCACAACGGCCCATCAGATCGCCGGCGGCGCGTGGCAGGTGACGCTGCGGGTCAAGGCGCGCAAGGTGACGGTGGACCCGGCCGGCGTGGAGACGGAGGTGCCGATGGACGAGTGGATCCCCATCGGCGTCTTTGCCCCCACGGAGACGCAGGGCGCGGACTTTGGGCAGGCGCTGTACCTGCGGCCGCACCGCATCCGCTCCGGCGAGCAGACGATCACGGTGACGGTGCCGAAGAAGCCGTCCGACGCCGGCATCGACCCCTACGTGGTGCTCATCGACCTGGAGCGCTTCGACAACGTGGAAAAAGTGGAGATCGGGCGATGAGGGACCGCCACGTTCCGGTTGATGAGGAGCGTCCGTCGTTCCGCATCCTTCATCCTCGTGCCCTGGATACCGACAGGCCTGGATGACGCGAACGGAACCGCTTGAACGCCGGGTGCGAGGGTTGCTCCTGCTGTTCATCGCCGGCCTGGTCGTCAGCGGCGTGACGGCCTTTCCGCTGGTGACGGAGCTCCGCTGGCTGACGGGCCTGCTCGGCGCCGGTCCCGAGACGCGGCCCGGGGACGTCGGCGGCGTGCTGCGGTGGCTCGTCACCGTGCGCGACGCGCTCGTCGCGACGAACGACCGGTATCCCTTCCTGGCGTACGGGACGGATTGGCTGGCGTTCGCGCACCTGGTGATCGCCGTGGCGTTCGTGGGCCCGCTGCGCGATCCCGTGCGCAACCGCTGGGTGGTCACGTTCGGGCTGATCGCGTGCGCCGGGGTCATCCCGCTGGCGCTCATTGCGGGCGCGGTGCGGGAGATCCCGTTCTACTGGCGGCTGATCGATTGCAGCTTCGGGATCGGGGGCGCCGTGCTTCTGTGGCCCTGCGCCCGGATGATCGCGGAGCTGGAGCGGCTTCGACCCTGGGGGATGAACGGAGAGATGCGATGAAGCGCACGTGGACCATCATCGGCGTCCGCGACGTTCCGGCGAGCTTTCGCTGGTACCAGTCGCTCTTCGGCCACGCGGACGTGCATCCGGCCCACGACCACTTCGGGCAGATCGTGGACGCGGACGGGACCGTCCTCCTGTGCCTGCACGCGTGGGGCGCGCACGAGCATCCGTCGCTGGCGAGCCCGGACGCGGCCCCGCCGGGCAACGGGCTGCTGCAGTTCTTTCGCGTGGATGATTACGAGGCGACCCTGGTGCGGGCCCGCGCGCTCGTCCCCCGGCTCGACGAGGAGCCGCATCGAAACCCGAACACGGGGACGATGGAGTTCTCGCTGCGTGACCCGGACGGCTACTACGTCACCATCAGCGCGCTGGATGCCGAGCCGGATCGCCCGACGTGATCCCGGCTTGCGGGTATATGCTTTGCAATGCAAAGTACTTCGCGAGCGGCGATGGCGCTGCTCGGCCGGTTCACCGAAACAGGAAGTCACGGGAGTCCGATCCATGAGCACTGACAACATCATCCGGCGCCTGCGGGGCGCGGTCGGGAACGCCGTGGTCTGGGGCGCCTGCTGGGCCGCGACGGCGTGCGCGGTGATGGCCGGCATGGTCATCACCGGCCTCGCGCCGGAGGGTGCCATGCTGATCGACGCGCCCCTCGTCGGCGCGCGGTTCGGCGTGATGGGCGCCATCACGGGAGGCGCGTTCTCGCTCGCCATCGGGCTGCTGTACCGGGGGCGGCGGCTTTCGGAGATCAGCTGGATGCGCTTCGGTGTGGGCGGCGGGCTGGCCGCGGGCCTGTTCGTGCCGGCGTTCATGACCGTGGCCCGGCTGCTTTCCGGCGATTCGTTCCTGCCGCTGGAGAACCTGCTCACCAACGGCTCGCTATCGGCGCTGTTCGGCGGGGTGGCGGCGGGGGCGTCGATGTGGCTGGCCCAGCGCGCGGAACGGCTGTCCGGCGGCGGCCCCGGCCGGCTGAGCGGCGGAGGCGGCGCGGATGCCCTGACGGCGGGCGACGTGGGATCGGCCTGGACGACGCCCCGCTCCCGCGTGGCCCAGCGCTGAGGACGGACGGCAGCGGGCACCCCGCCCCCGCGGGTGCCCGCTGCCCAGGCGCACGTCATCCACCGAAGCGCAGGTCGAGCAGGCCCGCGCGGGATGCCGACCCGCGCCGCTCTGCACCAAGCGAACGCCGTTGCCGGCTGTCCCCTGTAACCTGTCCCCGCCGTTTCCATCCCCGCCGCGGCCGTCTTCGCCGCACCCTTCTTGCATCACCCCCACCCGCCAGTCGAAACGCCACGCAGACACAAGGGGTTTCTCCCACACGTCGGGTGCCGCCCGTGGGGCGCGCTCCGCGATATCCGTTTGCGCCGGAGGAAACCCTTGACGGTCACGGAGCGGTGACGCAAACGTGACCATAGCCGCCCGCGTATGGAACGGGCAGCCTCCTCCACCCCTCCCCTTTGCCAGGAGGTGCGTATGGCGTCAGCCCCCTCATTCACAACGGACCGCATCCGCAACGTCGTCGTCGTGGGACACGGCGGATCGGGAAAGACCACCCTGGTCGACGCGTGCTGCTACACCAGCGGCACCTCGCGACGACAGGGATCGGTGGATGACGGAACCGCCCTCACCATGTACACGCCCGAGGAGACGGGCCACGGCATCAGCATGAACGTGTCGGTGGCGCACGCGGTGTGGATGGACAGCAAGATCAACTTCATCGACACCCCGGGCTACCTGGACTTCCAGGGCGAGACGCGCGCCGGCATCCGCGTGGGCGACGGCGCCATCGTCTGCCTCTCGGCGGTGAACGGGGTGGAGGTGGGGACGGAGCGGGTGTGGGACCTGGTGCAGGAGCGCGGGCTGCCGTCCATCCTGTTCGTGTCGTCGATGGACAAGCCCAACGCCGACTTCGGGCGCGTGTACCAGGACGTGCGCGAGCACCTGACGGCCAAGGCCATCCCCGTGGAGGTGCCCATCGGCGCCGGCGACTCGTTCCGCGGCATCGTGAACCTCTTCAGCGACAAGGTCCACTACTACCACGAGAACACGCAGACGGGGGAGTACGAGGAGGACGACATCCCTCCCGAGCTGCAGGCGCTGGTGGACCGCTACTACGACGACCTCATCGAGACCATCGCCAGCACCGACGACACGCTGCTGGAGCACTACCTGGAAGGCGACACCATCACCCGCGACGAGGCCCTGCACGCGCTCAAGCAGGCCATGCAGCGGGGCGACCTGGTGCCCGTGTTCTGCGGCGCGCCCACTCGCACCTGGGGCTGCCGCGCCCTGCTGAGCAAGCTGGTGGAGCTCATCCCGTCGCCGCAGGAGCGGCCGGCGGAGCTGGCGCAGGGCCGCGGCGACACGGTGGTGGAGCTGCGCAGCCTGAACAGCGACCCGTTCGCCGCGCTCGTCTTCAAGACCACGAGCGAGCCGCACGTGGGCGAGCTGTCGTTCTTTCGCATCATGGGCGGCAGCGTGAGCAACGGCGCCGAGGTGCTCAACGCCACGCGCGAAAAGAGCGAGAAGCTGGCGCACCTGTCCGTGCCGCAGGGCCGCGAGCGGATGGAGACGGACCAGCTGCGCGCGGGCGACATCGGCGTGGTGGCCAAGCTCAAGGACACGCACACCAACGACTCGCTCAGCTCGCCCGGGCACCCGCTGGTGCTGGCCGGCGTGCAGTTTCCCGAGCCCGACATCGCCGTGGCCGTGGAGCCCGCCACCCGCGGCGAGGAAGACAAGCTGGCCGTAGGCCTGCACAAGCTGCACGAGGAAGACCCCTGCTTTACGAGCGAGTACGTGCCGGAGCTGGGGCAGACCATTGCCCGCGGCCTGGGTGAGCTGCACCTGGAGGTGCAGTTGGAGCGGCTCAAGCGCAAGAACGGCGTGGAGGTGGTGGTCAAGGCGCCACGCATTCCCTACCGCGAGACGTTCCGCGCCGTGGCCGAGGCGCAGGGTCGCCACAAGAAGCAGACGGGCGGGCGCGGCCAGTTCGGCGACGCGCACGTGCGCATCAAGCCGCTGGACCGCGGCGGCGGCTACCGGTTCACGGACGCCATCGTGGGCGGCGTGATCCCGGGCAAGTTCATCCCCGCCGTGGACAAGGGCGTGCAGGAGGCGGCCGCGCGCGGCGTGCTGGCCGGGTTCCCCGTGGTGGACTTCGAGGCCGAGGTGTACTTCGGCAGCTACCACACGGTGGACAGCAGCGAGCAGGCGTTCAAGATGGCCGGCTCCATCGCCTTTCAGCAGGCGGCCGAAAAGGCGCACCCGGTGATCCTGGAGCCCGTGATGCAGGTGGACGTCTTCACGCCCGAGGACTTCCTGGGTGACGTGATCGGCGACCTGAACCAGCGCCGCGGGCAGATCCTGGGCATTGAGCCGGTGGGGCGCAACCAGCGGGTGCGGGCGCTGGTGCCGCAGGCGGAGCTGTACAAGTACAGCACGTCGCTGCGCTCGCTCACCCAGGGCCGCGCCACGCACGCGCGGGTCTTCCACGCGTACGAGGAGGTCCCCGCGCACGAGGTGCAAAAGCTCGTGGAGGCCGCGAAGAAGGAGCGCGAGGAGCTCGCCGCCGCCCGCTAGCCAGCCCCGGAGGGCGCTCCGCTGAAATTCGGCCCCGCTTCGGATGTTTTCCGGAGCGGGGCCGAAGCGTTTTTGCCGCATGGAGAAAGGAGAAATGCTGTTCGCACGGTGGCGGATTTGGTGATTTTATACAATTTGGCGCATTCGGACGGACGTCGTTATCCTGCGCCGGCACCGATGAAACCCGTGCGGGAGGAGAGCATGAGACTGAACCGACTTCGCGCCGTGACTGGACGAACTCCCGTGGGTTCTATAGTTTCTATAGAACCCCTGACGATGGGAGCGGCCATGCCCGGCAAGACCATCTCCATGCACGCGAGCGGCGAGACGGCCCAGCTTCTGGAGCACCTCGCGCGCGTGGAAGACAGGAGCCCGTCCCAGATCGCGGCGGCGGCGCTCGCGTTTTACCTGCGCCTGCCCCCCGAGGCCCACGCGGCGCTCAGGCACGTGCAGGCGCTCGGCACCCCCGACGACGTCGGGCAGGTGATGCGCCGCATCACCCGTATGCTCCTGAACGCGCAGTACGAGGTCGCCGTCGGGCAGCTGGGCCGCGAGCTGCGTGAGCAGGGTGGTCCCGGTCCGGAAACCGAGGACGAGATGCTGGACGAGGCCGCCCGCCTAGTCGCGGGCGGTGGACAGGCGCCTGCTCCTTCGCGCCCGTCCCGCGCGAGGACGCGAAAGGGCGGCTGAATGGCGCCCGCGCGGGAGGTGCCCGCGGGCGGGCGGGGACGGGTGTGGCGGGTGTGCATCGACATCAACGTGCTGTGCGCGGCCATCTTCGCGGACGCGCGGGGTCGCACCGGCACCGCCTCGCAGGTCGTCCTGAACGCCGTGCGCCGGGGAGACAGCGCCCTGGGCGAGATGCAACTCGTGATCTCCTGGCCCATGCTGAACACGCTGCGCCGCGTGCTGCACAGCCGGTTTCCCCTTTCTCCCGAAGCCGTGGAGGCCGCGGTGTCCGCCGTCGCGCAGTTCGCGCGGCTGGGCCCGCCGACGGGCCGCACCTGCTGCTGGGCGGGGGGATCGTGCCGCTGTTGGACGTGGAGGATGCGCACGTGATGGAGGTCGCACTCGCGGGGAGAGCGGACCTCGTCGTCACGAGCAACTTCAAGGACTTTGTTTCGTACCGGGCGGACGTGCGCGAGCCGGAGCGGGTCGCGATCCACTCCACGGCGGACGCACGGGTCATCGTCGCACACCTGTTCACGGCGGCCGCGTGGTTCCGCGACGGCCGCATCGTCATCCCCTGAGCGTACCGGCACGACGAGGTCAACGAAACCGCGGCGGATCGCAGGAGGGCGATCCGCCGCGGTTTTGTCCTTGCGTACACCGCGCACCCGGAGCGGCATCGCCGACACGTACCTTCGTACCGTCTTCGAAGATGGCGCGCAAACGGACCCCGGCCGGCGGCCGCACGTACGTGGGCATCTCGGGATGGACGTACGCGGGGTGGCGCGGCGTGTTCTACCCCGAGGGGCTGGCGCGCCGGCGCGAGCTGGAGTTTGTGGGGCAAAAGATGGATTCGTGCGAGATCAACGGGTCCTTTTACTCGCTCCAGCGGCCCACCAGCTACCGCAAGTGGTACGAGGAGACGCCGGCGGACTTCGTCTTCGCGGTCAAGGGCAGCCGGTTCATCACGCACATGCTCAAGCTCAGGAATGCGGAGACGGCGCTCGCCAACTTCTTTGCGTCCGGCGTGCTGCGGCTGGCCGACAAGCTGGGTCCCATCCTGTGGCAGTTCCCCGAGCGGATGCAGTTCAACGAGGAGAAGTTCGCGCACTTTCTCAGCGTTCTGCCCCGGACGCACGAGGACGCCGCGCGCATTGCCCACGGCCACGACGACCGGCTGCTGGGGCGCGCGTGGACGGACGCGGAGCACGAGGGACCCATCCGGCACGCGTTCGAGATCCGGCACCCAGGCTTTCTCACGGAGCGCTTCCTGGACCTGCTGCGCGCCCATGACGCGGCGCTCGTCTTTGCCGACACGGCGGGCCGCTGGCCCTACGCCGAAGACCTGACGGCCAGTTGGGTGTACGTGCGCCTGCACGGTGCCGAGCAGCTGTACGCCAGCGGATACACGGACGCGCAGCTGGACTGGTGGGCCGCGCGCATCCGCGCGTGGCGCCGGGGCTGCGCGGCATCTGACGCCACCTGCGTCCTTCCGCCCGCCGCCGACCGCAAGGCCGGCCGCGACGTGTACGTCTACTTCGACAACGACGCCAAGGTGCACGCCCCGTTCGACGCGATCCGCCTCGCGGAGCGGCTGAAAGAAAGTGCGTGAGTGCGGGAGTGCGGGAGTGCGAGAGCAACCGAGCAGGCGCTCACAGCATTGCCTCCTGTCGCGATGCGTCATCCTGAGGGAGCGCCTCGAGCAACGTGAACGCACGCAGGACTTTGGCGCGACCGAAGGATCTTGTGTGCGAGACTCGGAGGTAGATTCCGTGCACGAGGGGCGCCCCGGGGCTTCGCGGGCAAGATCCTTCGTCGCCGCCAGGGATCACGGCGTGGTCAGGATCACGCGGCGGCTCCTCAGGATGACGCGTGTGGGCGAGGAATGGGGGAGGAGCTCTCCTCCCTATTCGGGGAAAGCAGAGCGGGAGGCGCGATGGGCGCCTCCCGCTTCGTCATCATCCGTCGATCCGCTGTCCGTCAGAGGTCGCC
>NZ_DASURI010000606.1:0-9909 GCF_036280135.1 Longimicrobium sp. | reverse complement strand
CCAAGTAACTGCTCGTGCGGGATGGGGATGACTCGCGCCGGCAGCGGCCCGCCCCTCCCCCGGCTCCTCCCCGCTCGTTCCTCGCGGAGAGGGGAGAACCCCGGATCGAGCGCGAGTGCGTCTGCCGTTACTTTCGCACTCTCGCACTTTCGCACTCTCGCACTGCCGTTCAGTTCAGCTCCCGTAGCGCGGCGGCTCGCTCCAGCTCCACCCAGCGCGCGGCGTAGTCGTATCGCGTCAGGATCAGGTTCAGCCCGGCGCGCGTGTAGGCCGTGCGGGCGTCGATGAGCTCGATCTGCGGCGCGATCCCCTCCTGGTAGCGTCGCTCGACCAGCTCGTACGTCCGCCGGGCGGCGGCCAGGCGCTCCTCCGCCGTGGCAATGCCGCCGCGCGCGACTTCGGCCGAGCGAAAGGCCGTGCGCGCCTGCAGCTCGATCTGCTGCGCGGCCAGGTCGCGGCCGGCGCGGGCGCGGTCCGCCTCGATGCGCGCCTGCTCCCGCCGCGCGCCCGTCTGCCCGCCGTTGAACGCGTTCCACGAGACGACCACGGAGGCCACGGCAAAGTCGTCGTCCGCGCCGAAGCTGTAGTCCGCGCCCTGGAAGCCGTAGTCCAGCGCCAGCGACACCGTCGGCAGCGACGCGGTGCCGGCCATGCGCGCCTGCGACTGCGCCGCCGCGATTCCCGCGTCGCCCTGGCGCAGCTCCTCGCGCCCGCCCAGCGCGCGGCGGACGGCCGTCTCCTCGTCCACCGACAGCGCGAATGCCAGCGCGTCGTCCGGCAGCACCTCCACGGGCGTGTCCAGGTCCCGGTTCAGCAGCTGGTTGAAGCGGCGCAGCGCCGCCTGGCTGCGGACTTCGGCCTCGTCCAGCGCCTGCTGCGTCTCGCCGCGCTCGGCGCGGGCGCGCAGGACGGCATCCGGCGTGGCCGTGCCGCGGGTGACGAGCCGCTCCGCTACGCGAAGGTTCTCGTCCAGCAGGGGAAGCGTCTCGCGGTACAGCTCCACCACGCGGACGGAGCGCGCGTAGTCCAGGTAGGCCGTCTGCACGTCGGCGGCGAGCTGGCGGGTGGCGGCGCCCAGGGCATGGCCCTGCAGGTCGCGCAGGGTGCGCTGCAGCCGGTGGTTCTCGCGGATGGCCGGCTGAAAGAGCGGCTGGGCAATGCGCAGCTTGGTCTCCTGCGCCAGCGGCAGCCGCGCGTCCACGTTGGTGGGAAAGCGGTCCGTGCCCGTGATCTCGTTCAGCGCGCCGTACGCGGGGTTCACGAAGTCGCCAATGTTCACGCCGCCGCGCATCTCCGAGTAGCGCGTGTCCATCGTCAGGCTCGGCAGATAGAGGCCGCGCGCCTCGCGGACGGCGGCGTCGGCGCGGTCGGCGGCCAGGCGCTCCTGGCGCAGACCCAGGTTGGCGTCGATGGCCTGCCGCACGTAGCCGCCCAGCGGGTCGGCCGCGGACTGCGCGCCCAGCGGCGCCGCCAGGAAAAGGACGAGCGGAAGCGCGGCGGCGTACGTCCGCGCGGACCACGTTCGGGGTCGTTCAGGGGACTGCATGGGCTTCACCTCCGGGTTCCGGGTGGACCTGCATCTACCTCAGTGGAAATACCTGACGAAGTGCTAATGCTTAACAACGTTAAGTGGATAGGCGAAAAGAACCTCCGCGCGGGTACGGCAGGGGGTCAGCCCTGCTGGCCCTCGCGGAGGATGCCGCGGATGAGCGCGTCGACGATCTGCCGCGCCGTCGTCCGCAGGTCGCGCCAAGTGATCCACGGGTCCGTGCACTTGGCAATCTGCAGCGAGATGATGCCGTGCACGCTGCTCCACGTCATCTGCGCCAGCGCGTGCGCGTCCGTGTACTCCGGGCGAAAGCGACCGGCGTCCATCCCTTCCTGCACCGTCTGCAGCAGGAACCCGTACGCATCTTCTTCCGGGTTCTTGTCTTCCTCGTGCACGTGCGCCGGCGTGCGCGTCATGAACATGATCTGGTAGTGGTGCGGGTTGGCGATGGCGAACTCCGTGTACGCCATGCCGATGCGCCGCAGCCGCTCCACGGGGTCGTCGATGCGCTCCATCCGCGTGAACTCGCGCCCCAGCTGGCGAAAGTCGCCGTGGCACAGCTCGATGATGAGCGCGTCCTTGTCCTTGAAGTGGTGGTAGATGGCCGTCGGGGTGTACTCGATGCGCTGGGCGATGGCACGCATGGTGGTCGCCTCGACCCCCTGGGTGGCGAACATCTCGCGCGCCGCCTCGAGGATCTTGTCGCGCGTCTCCTGACGCTCCCGCTCCCGCCGCTCCTTGGTCCCCATAACTCCGATCAGCTAGTTAACACCGTTAAGCAAGATGATACGCGCCCACCCATCGGTCGTCAAGGGCGACGTGGTCCGGAACGCCTCGCCAATCGAAGCGCGGGTTACCCGCGCGGTCCAGCCCCCTCGTCGCGCGACTCCGGACTGATCGTCTGTGCCCGCTGCAGCGCCCCAGGCGTCGAAGCATCCCGGACAAGAGAATCCCAATCATTCGGTGGATTTCCACCATCGAGCATGCGCTTGAATACGGCGTACGCATCGGTCTTGCTGCCGTAGGTACGAAGCGTTTCGGAATCGTTCACCCACGTCATGACAATCAGCCGAACGTCCTGGTGATAACGAAAGAAGAGGCGGAAGCGTCCGTTGCCGAACTTGGCACGCATCCAGTGCTTCTGCTCCGCGCCCAGAGTTCCGCCTTGCCGGTACTTCGGGCGCGAGGGGTCTTCCGGGATCTCCTTGAACAGCAAGCGCCGCAGGGCGAACAACAGCTTCGTGTTCGGACCCTCTGGATCGCCGGGGGCGCGTTTTGCCGTCTCCTTCTCGGCCGCAGCAGCCAGACGCTCCAGCTGGTCGATCAACAGCGGATGGAAGAGCAGCGTCCTCCTCCGGCTGTAACAAAGAAACCCGCCCCGGAACCCGAAGGCTCCGGGGCGGACTTGGCATCTCGGTCCTTTCCACGGTCAGAGAGCGACCGGCCCTTCGATCGGGTCATCGGGATCTCCCTCCATGCCATCGGTCAGAGCCATCCACCTGCGATACAGGTTTTCCGGCAATCCGCTCAACCGCTCAGGATGCTCGATGATATCGCGCTCCAGCAACTGAAGGAACGGAGCGAGTGCGGGATCTTCTTCCTCGTGCTCCACGCTCGCGCGTCGCGCAACCGCCGCATCACCCCGAATCTCCCATTCCAGAGCGTCCTCCCCCGGCTTGATCCCGAGCGCCTTGCGGACCCCGTTGGGCAGCGTCGTCTGGGATCGGCTGGTCACCTTGCTTACGAGCATTGGACACCTCGCATCATGGACGTCGCGGTCGAAAGTGGAACGCGCTACAAGCAAAATAATGCATTTGCATTATAAACCAAGACCTCGACGCTACCCCTGCGACTGCTTGACGAGCAGGTCGTAGCTGGCGCGCTGGTGGGCGGAGAGCTTGGGGGGCAGGCCCAGCACCAGCGCGGGGCGCGCGGCGTTGGCGGGCAGGTGCAGCACCAGCGCGTCCGGCGGCACCGGGCGCGCGTAGTCGCGGGCACGGCCGCCGGCGTCCACCTGCACCGTGCGGCCCGGCGTCATCAGCGAGGCCAGCACGCGGCCGTACTCCAGCCACTCGGCCACGGGGTCGGACCCGTCGTCCGCCACGGCGGGGATGAGCGTCTCCTCGAAGTACCGCAGCGCGCGGCGAAACGCATCCGCGTCCTCGGCCTTGAGGTCGCGCAGCATGTCGCGGAAGAAGTTGCGCGGGTCGCGGGCGCCCGTCTGCTGGAGCGCCTGCTCGAAACGCGCGTCGGCGCGCGCGCGAAGGTCGTCGGCCATGCGGGTCATTCTATCGCGCGCCCTTCATCCGCCGCTACCGCCCAGGCCCATCCGCCCCAGGACGACGTGCGCACGCGCGAAATGTTTGCTAGGAGGACCGGAACGGATCTTGTAACGTGCACGTCCCCCTTTTCGCAACGCGTCCGCCGCCCCCTCCGGAGGGATGTTCCATGCCCGCTGTCGCGCCGTTGTACCCGTCGCCCGCCGTGAGCGGCGTGGGAACGTTCGAGCTGTCGTGGGAGCTCTTCGGGGAGCTGTGCCGGGCGCTGGCCGTGCGGGTGGCGCAGGACTACCGGCCGGACCTGGTGATTGGCCTGGCGACGGCGGGGGTGATGCCGGCCGCCACCGTCGCCACCATGCTGCAGACGGACTTCGAGGCCATGAAGGTGTCGCGCCGCGAGCGCGGCGAGGTGGTGCGCACGCGGCCCGCCGTGCTGTCGCCCACGCCCGTGGCCGCGCGCGGCCGCCGCGTGCTCATCGTGGACGAGATCACCACCAGCGGCGACACGCTGCGCCTGGCGCTGGCCGCCGTGCGCGAGGTGGGCCCGGCCGAGGTGCGGACGGCCACGAGCTTCGTGCGCCCCGGCGGATATCGCCCGGACTACCACGCGCTGGAGACGGACGCGCTCATCGTCTTTCCGTGGGACCGCGAGGTCATCGACGGCGACGACCTGGTGACGCCGCCCATCTACGCGTAAGCGGCGGGCCCTCCCCCGGCCTCGCCGAGGCTCGTCCACCCCCTCCCGCAAACTGCGCGGGCGGGGGTGTATACTTCCAACGAGCTCGGGTGCGTGATCGCCGCTACCCAGCCGGAGCGGCTGAAGCCGCCGCAACGACAGCGGAAAGCCCCGCCGACGACGCTCACGCGTCGCCCGGCGGGGCTTCAACTGCTCGGGGTAAACCGTCCCGCGCTCGAATCTCCGCGACACGCACCACGGCCCGTTCGAAGTCTACCCCCTCTCCCGCGCAGTTTGCGGGAGAGGGACGCGAGGAACGAGCGGGGTGAGGGCCTCACGCCGTGGCGGGCTCGCCCACGATGGGGATCTCGCCCACCTCCACCGCGCTGCCCACTGCACCCGCCGCCGCGGCGCGCGCCTCCGGCACCACGAGAACGCTGCACGGCGACTGGCGCAGCACGGATTCCGCCACGCTGCCCAGCAGCAGCCGCGCGGCACCGCGCCGCGCGTGCGTCCCCAGCACCAGCAGGTCCGCCGACCACGCGCGCGCCTCGTGCACGATGGCCGGCGCCGGCTCGCCGAATCGCACGCACGCCGCGGGCACGCACCCGTCCACCGCGTGCGCGGGCAGGAAGTCCGCCAGGCGCAGCATGGCCGCGTTCACGTCGTCGTCCGCCGCGTCCGCCGCCTGCAGCAGCGACGCCGGCGGCACCACGTGCAGCGTGCGCAGCGCCGGGTGCGGCCCCGCGGCCAGGGCGCACGCCATCGCCAGCCCCCGCTCGTGCGCGGGGATGGACGCGTCCGACAGGTCCGTCGTCAGCAGCACGCGGTGAAACGCGGGCTCTCCGTGCAGCACCAGCACCGGCAGGGCCGCAGTCCGCAGCAGGTGCTCCGCCGTGGTCCCCAGCAGCGCGCCGGCAATGCGGCCCCGGCGCGTGGGCGCCAGCAGCAGCGCGTCCGCCTCCACTTCCGCCGCGAGCGCCGGCAGCACCGCCTCCGGCCGGCCCGCGCGCGCGTGGCAGACGACGCGGGCATCGCGGGAAGGCGCGTATGCCTCGCCCTCCAGCCGCGCCTGCACGGCATCGTCGTACAGCCTGCCGGGGTCCGCGCCCGTGTAGCCCTGGTGCGCGTAGCGCGACAGCACCTCGGGATCGGGCGCGTACGCGTGCACCAGGTGCAGTTCCGCGCCCGCGCGCTCGGCCAGCCGCAGGGCGGGCGCCAGCACGGGGTCGCGGGGATCCAGCGTGGCCACGCCGGCCACCAGGGTGCGCAGGGTGCTCATGGTGCTTTCGATCCATTCCAGGGGATCGGCCGGCGGATCACGCGGATCTCCGGCCCTGGATGAAGGGTACGGCCAGCGGCCGAAGGCGCGGATCGGGCAAGGCACGCGGGCGTGTGGGGATCGTTCCCCATCTCCCGTGGGGTGAAGCGCGATCGGGCCCGCCCCCGGAGAGGGACGGGCCCGATCGCGCCGGCCAAGGCGGCGATTACTTCTCGACGATGAGCGCCGTGACCATGCCGAACATGCCGCTGGGCGCCTCCGCGTGGGGGAGGATGTGGCAGTGAAAGGCCCATACGCCGGGGTTGTTGCAGTTGACGATCACGTCCCAGCGCTCGCCCGGCGCCACGTTGAGCGTGTCGCACTTCCACGGCTGCGGCTGCGGCCACCCGTCCTTGTCGATGACGGTAAAGTGCATGCCGTGCAGGTGCATGGGGTGAATCATCATCCCCTCGTTCATGAAGCGGATGCGCACCTTTTGCCCCAGCTTGGCCACGATGGGCTCCGTGGCGGGAAAGCCCTTGCCGTTGATGGTGTAGCCGTGGCTGCCGTCGTTGATGATCATCACGTAGTCCACGTCCACGTTCTCGATGGCGCGCTTCTGCCGCGGCTCGATGATGAACGCGCCCAGCAGCCCCTTGCCCACCTGCTCCGCCGAGTTGTGGTGCGAGTGGTACATGTGCGAGCCGGGGTTGGGCGCCGTGAACTCGTAGGTGTACGTCTCGCCCGGCTTGATGGGCGGCTGCGTGATGAACGGCACGCCGTCCTGGTCGGTGGGCACCTCCACGCCATGAAAGTGCACGGCCGTGGACTGCTCCAGGTTGTTTCGGACGACGATGCGCACGCGGTCGCCTTCCCGTACGCGGATCTGCGGACCGGGCACCTGGCCGTTGTAGGCGAACGCCTCCACGCGCTTGCCGGGCTCCGTCTCCCACTGCATGGGCGCGGCGGTGAGCTCGTAGACCTTGACCCCGTTCTCCATGCGGGGCTGCATGAGCTGGTTGCCCTTGCCCTCGGTCTTGGCGGGGAACGCCTTGATGCCCGCCTCGTGGTGCGCGTCCATGGCGTCGGCCGCGGCGCGGACCTCCTGGGGCGTCCTGGGATGCGCGCCCATGGTGCCGCCCGTGTGGTTGCTGTCGTGCGCGGCGTTGCCCGGCTGCGTGGTCTGCGGATCGTTGGACGCCTTGGCCGCGCCCGCATCGGCCTTGCCACCGGGGCTGCAGGCCGCCACCGCCGCCCCCGCGAGCGGCACGGCCAGGCCGAGGGCCGAAAAGCGAAGGAAGTCCCGCCGCGAGGGCTGGACCGTTTCAGTCTGCGTGTCGTTCTGCGCGGTCATGGCTGTGTCTGCTCCCGATGGTATCCGCTGCGCCCGGCGATCCGTCGCCGCGGCGCCGCCCGGCCGTGTTGTCCGGGCGACGCGAATAACCTACTGGAGCAGGGCACCCCACTCTGTCGGCAGGGCACCGATGCCCCCGCCGGGGAGCAGCGGATACTTCTCGCGGGGGAAGCCACCGCGCCCCCGCACCGCCGTGTGGGGAAGATCCCCTACGGCCGATGAAGGGCCGATCCGCGACGGCGGCGGAACCGGAGATGCGCCGGGGAACCGACGCGCAGGAGTGCGGCGGGACTACAGAACCCCGACGTGCCGATACGGGAGAAGCGCGGGCCGCACGACGGCCGGGTCGTCCAGCCGCTGCGTTCCGAGCACGTCGCCCAGCCGGTCCCGCGCGCGGTCGAAGACGGCCCAGCACAGCTCGCTCGTGTCCCAGCGCGACCGGTACTGGATCCCGTCCACGTCCGGCATCGCCCGGTACGCGCGCAGCGCGAGGTCCCGGCAGGGCGCGCAGTCGTCGCCGCACACCTCGTGCGCGCTGATGCCGAACCCCGGCAGCCCCTTGCCTTCCACCTGAAGCATCCGGAGCGGCGCCTTCACCTCCACGGCGGACACGCCGCGAAGCTCCAGCTCGGCCCGGGGGATAATGGGCACCTTACGCCCGCGCACGAGCGTCTCCAGCAGCGCCACCCCGAGCGACGAACCGAAGTAGCACACGCCGAACTCCCCGCCGGGTGCGTCGAACCGGCCGCGGGGCGCATCTCCCGGCGCGGGCCCGAACCACACCGGACCGTATGCCAGGAAATGCACGCGCCAGAGCACCTGCGACGTCGGCACCTCCACGAGAGGCGGGTCCTTCGGCAGGTGGATGGGCATCAGGCCGCGACGTGCTCCCCGTACGTGGCCAGCCGATGCAGGACGTCGGCGAGGACTGCCGGCTCGTCAAGCCGCTCCAGCAGCAGCCCGCCCCGGTCGTCCCGCACGTCGTCGACAAGGATGGAGAGCAGCGCCCACGCGTCGACGCGCGCGCCGGCCCGAGTGACCTCGGGCACGCCCTCGCGGACCCGGCCGTCGCGGGCAAACTGGAACGCGGGGAACCCCCACTGGCCCCCGGGCAGGGGCACCGCCAGCAGCTTGTGGCGGTCCATGCGCAGCTTGACGCCGGGAACGGTGATGCCCAGCACCGCCGCCGCCTGCGACGAGGTGAGCAGCCCGCCCACGAGCTCCGCGACCTGGTTCTTGGCCCGCGCGCCGCGCAGCAGGAGCTCGGCCCAGTCGCTGTCGGCGGCGGCGCGCTCGGGGACGGCGGCCAGGATCTCGGCCATGGTCTCGGCGGGGGACTGCGCCTCGATGATGCGCAGCACCTCGGCGTCGCTCATGCGGTCCAGGAACTGCCGCAGCCAGCGGTCCACGCGCCCCACGAGCGAATCGCGAACGTCGCCCCCTTCCGTCCGCGGCGCGGTGGCTCTTTTCTCCGTCGCGCCCGGGCTCGCGGTCCCGGCGGAATTGCGGATCGGCATGATCCAACCTTTCGCTTGTGCGAATCCCATATCTCCCCTACAGGTGAAAGGTACACAAGCACGGCCCCACGAACAAGCGCCGCGGATTTGCGGTGACGATCTGCCAGGAAAGGCCGCCGCGCCCGCGAGCGGGAAGGACGCCGATGCCCATCTTGGTAGCTGGAGAATGTACAACATGAACGCCGTTGTCAACAGGCACCCCAGCCGACATAAGTACCTGTGGAAAGCGGCATTTACGCCGCCGTCACAGCCGGTGCGCTACGTTGGGGACAGGTGCGAACAAAAGGACGGATCGGCGCCGTTTTCGGCATCGATCCGTCCTTCCGTTGTGCCATTCGGGGCGGACGCGGGTGTCGCGTCCGGAGCGGTATGGGCCTCAGCCGCGGCCCCAGTAGATCTGCGTGTCGTATTCGAATCGCACGTTCCCGTTTTCCGCGTGCTCGCGGAACAGCCGCTCCAGCGCCTCCAGCATCGGTTTGTGGCCGGGATGGCCTTCGTTGGGCGCGTAGGACGAGGAGAGCAGGCGCCCCTTCAATCCCTCGTAGTCGAACACCTGCTCGCTGGGCACGTCGCGCCGGCCAAAGTCCGCGCCCAGCGCCTGGGCAATGCGCTCCGGCGTAACGTTCTCGTGGTTCACGGACGCGTAGTCGGTGCCGTGCGCGTGCAGCAGCGCCTCGTATCCACGCAGGAACGGCGTGGTGTCCGTGCGCCGCGCGTTCCACAGCAGCACCATCCATCCGCCGGGCCGCAGGATGCGCAGCCACTCGCGGCGGACGGCCGGCGGATCGAACCAGTGGTACGCCTGCGCCGCCACCACGTAGTCCACGCTCGCGTCCGGCAGCGTCGTCGCCTCCGCCGCGCCGGCCACGCTGTGAAAGCGCGGATCGCCCCCCAGCGCGGCCTCCGCGGCGGCGCGCATGTCGGCATTGGGCTCCACGGCGTGGACCGTGTTGCCTGCGTCGAGGAACAGGCGCGCCGAGATCCCCGTCCCCGATCCCACGTCCGCGATCGCGTGCGACGGCGCCAGCCCCGTCTCCTGGCGCAGCACGTCCAGCACGGCGGACGGATAGCCGGGGCGGTACAGCACGTAGTTGCGCACCCGGTCGGAAAACCGCGTGGTGGCGTCGGCACTGGGCATCGGGGCGTGTCGTGGAGGGGAAACGTCTAGTCGCGGATGGGGACGACGACGAACGCCGCGAGCATCGCCATCACCCCCACCAGGTACGGCACGGGGTTGCCGATGAGGAGAAAATGCACGCCGCCAAAGAGCGCC
>NZ_DASURI010000605.1:0-5063 GCF_036280135.1 Longimicrobium sp. | reverse complement strand
CCGGCCGCACCGACCGCTCCACGAGCCGCGCCTCGCCGTCGCGCGCGAGGGTGAGCACGGTGCTGGCGCGGGTGCCGTAGACGTCGCTGCGGATGAACGGCGGCGACAGCAGGCGCTCGCGGTCCATCCCCACGCCCGTGTCCGGCAGCGCGTCGTCCGCGGCGATCACGCGGTCCGCCAGCATCTCCCACAGGCCCGACTCCCAGCCGTCCGCGGCGGCGCCATCCGCGCGCCGGAGCGCATCCGCCAGGGCCGCCTTGGCGCGCACCACCTTGGGCCAGGGCGTGTCCAGCAGCGCGTTGCTCAGCCCGTACACGCCCGGTTCCAGCCGCCGCACGCCCGGGGCCCGGTTGGAGAGGTAGAACAATCCGCCGTCATCCCCCACCAGCAGGTTGAAGACGTTGTACGCCGCCGCCCGCGCCAACAGGTCGTGCGCGTACGCCTCCGCCTCCGCCGATCCGCGCAGGAAGTCGGCGACGAGGGCGCCGCGGGAGGGCGCGCCGGCCCGCTGCGCCAGGCCGGGGTCGCGGTAGTTGGTGACGGCGGCAAAGCGGCCGGCGCGGGTGACGCCCATCCACGTGCCGCCCTCGCGCAGGTCGCGCCCGGCGAGCACGTCCGGCGCATCCGTCCACCAGTCCGCGGGGGCGGCGGGGCGGTCGTAAAGCTCGTCGCGGTTGGCGGCCACCACCAGGCGAAAGGCGGGGTGCGCGTTCCAGGCGAATGCGATCAGGCACATGGCTGGGCGTGATTCGTGAAACCTTCCGAAGATCCGAACGCGTACGGGGTTGCGGAGTATCAAGGGATCCTCCGCCCCCCGGAGGACTTCAGTACCCCTGAACCGCGCTGCCGACGCATGCTGGCCTACCGTCGACACTTTCTTTCCCCCGACCACGAGTGGGTCGTCTTCGTGCACGGGGCGGGCGGAAGCTCGTCCATCTGGTACCGGCAGGTAAAGGAGTTCCGCAAGAACTTCAACGTACTGCTGGTGGATTTGCGCGGCCACGGCGACTCGCAGCCGCCCGTGCTGCTGCCGTACGAGGGTGACCGCTACACCTTCGACGCCCTGTCGCGCGAGATCCTGGAGGTGCTGGACCACGAGAAGATTCCCTCCGCCCACTTCGTGGGCATCTCGCTGGGGTGCATCCTCATCCGGGCCATCGGCGAGATGGCGCCGGAGCGGGTGAAGAGCATGGTGATGGGCGGCGCCATCATCCGGCTGAACCTGCGCTCGCGCGTGCTGGTGGCGCTGGGCAACGCGTTCAAGCGGGTGATGCCGTACATGTGGCTGTACCGGCTGTTCGCGTGGATCATCATGCCGCGCAGCCGCCACCGGGAGTCGCGCACGCTGTTCGTCACGCAGGCCAGGCGGCTGTGCCAAAAGGAGTTCATCCGCTGGTTCCGGCTCACGTACGAGGTCAATCCGCTGCTGGTGAAGCTGTTCGAGCAAAAGGAGCTGCCCATCCCCACCCTTTACGTGATGGGGGACGAGGATTACATGTTCCTGCCCCCCGTGAGCCGGATGGTGGAGCGGCACACGGCGTTCAGCCGCCTCGAAGTCATTCCCGCATGCGGACACGTGGTGAACGTAGACCGGCCGGAGCACTTCAACTCCGTCTCGATGGACTTCATCCGCGCCGCCGCGGCGTGACGCGCGCCGCGGCCGTGCTGGCGCTGGGCCTGCTGGCGGCGTGCGGCGGGCACGACTGGGACGACACGTCCATCGTGGCCGCGGGCGACATCGCCAGCTGCTTCTGGCGAGGCGACGAGGCCACGGCGCGGCTGCTGGACGAGATCCCCGGCGTGGTGGTCACGCTGGGCGACAACGTGTACCCCAGCGGCACGGACCGCGAGTTCCGGCAGTGCTACGCGCGCTCGTGGGGCCGCCACCTGGACCGCACGCGGCCCTCCGTGGGCAACCACGAGTACAAGACGAAGGACGCGGCCGGCTACTTCAACTACTTTGGCGAGCGGGCGGGGCCGCGCGGCAAGGGGTGGTACAGCTTTGACCACGAGGGCTGGCACCTGATCGCCCTCAACAGCGACGAGCCGCTCAAGCGCGGGTCGGAGCAGTACGCGTGGCTGGTGGATGACCTGCGCCGCCACCGCGACACGCGCTGTACGCTGGCGTTCTACCACCATCCGCGCTGGAGCAGCGGCAAGCACGGCGGCGCGGACCGCGTGATGGACGCGTACCGCGCGCTGTACGACGGCGGGGTGGACGTGGTGCTTTCCGGCCACGATCACCACTACGAGCGGTTCGCGCCGCTGGACCCGGTGGGGCGGGTGGACGAGGAACGCGGCATCCGCAGCTTCGTGGTGGGGACGGGCGGCGCGCCGTCGTACGACATGCCCGGCGAGCGCCGGCCCCACAGCGAGGCCATCGCCGACGAGGTGCGCGGCGTGCTGCGGATGAAGTTCCACCGCGACAGCTACGAGTGGGAGTTCGTGCCCATCCCGGGGCGGCGGTTCGAGGATTCGGGGCGGGGGGAGTGCCACTGACTGCTGTTGAACCGCGGGGTAGAGGGGACGGGTTACAGGGTACAGCCTGCAACCACACGCGAGGCCGGGGCTCCCGATTGGGGGCGCCGGCCTTTTGCGTTGGGGGAGGCCGGCGATCGGACGCGGGTCCCGGCCGGAGCGGGTAAACCCGCCGCAGGGACCGCGGTAAGCCCCGTCTCGCGCCGACGCGCTCTGCGAACGAGGCTTCAACCGACCGGACCGCTGCCCCGGTGCACACGCGGCGGCACTTGCTCGGGCAGTTCGCGCAGGCGGACTTCGCGAGTTTCCAGCGGCGAATTCATTCGCTCTGGACAGCGCGAGGCGCACCGTGGTGCACCCCGACGGCGCCCGGCACGAGCTGTCGGCGAAGGCCGACATCTCGGGTTCAGAGCCGCGAATTCGCGCGCCGCGTGGCTGGGGGGGAGGGCCCGCGCCTCTCCTCGTGCATTCCCTCACCCCCTGAACAAACCAACCTCCCCCGGGGGTTTTTTGGGGGAGGTCGCGAGGAACGAGCGGGTGGGGGCGCTGCGGGGGCTCAGCCCCGCTGCAGTGGCTTCGGCTGGGTACTATCCTCCATCCGCCGCGGCGGGGCTCGGAGCAGGCGCGGGGGCGGCGCGGGACGCGCGGGTGCGATCGCGGTCGATGCCGAAGGTGAGGAACAGCGTCGCCAGCACGAGCGTGGCGCTGCCCCAGAACGGATAGCTGGTGCCCAGCGCGTCCCAGGCCCAGCCGGACGCGATGGGCGCCATCACCCGCGCCACGCCGCCGTAGCTCTGCTGCACGCCCATCACCACGCCGCGCTCCCGCGGGTCGATCACGTGCGACAGCAGCGCCGTCACGCAGGGAAAGGTGAACGCCGTCCCCAGCGGCATCAGGGTGAGCACGGCCGCCAGCGCCAGGTAGCGGTACTGCAGCCCGAACCGGTCGGGGATGGCGATCACGGCGGGATCCGGGTCGTGCCACAGCACCCACGCCAGGGCGGCCGCCACGATGCCGCCCATGATGCCCATCAGCCGAAGCCGCTCGCCGGGCTCCATCAGCCGCGCCAGGCGCAGCAGCCCCGCGATGAGCAGCGCCGCCACGACGGCGGCCACGATGCGCAGGTCCAGGCTCCCGGACCATCCGCCGCCCGGCGGGTTGACCGTCGTTCCGCCGCCCAGGCGCCAGGTAAGCGGCATCAGCAGCAGCCCCACGCCCAGCACCGTCTGGCCCACGCGCGCCAGCCTGGCCTCGCCCAGCCAGTCCACCATCCGCCCCAGCACCAGCGCCCGGGCGATCACGGACAGGGTGCCGTTCCACATGAATACCCAGCCCACGGTGTGCTCCGTAAAGCCGAAGTGCCGGGCCAGGAACAGCGCCAGGATGCTCGTGAACCCCGTGAACGCCCCCATGCCGATGGCGTAGATCCAGATCAGCCGGGGCGCGGCCTCGCCGGGGTGCGTGAGCACGTCGAGCACCACCTCGCGCGAGCGGCGCGGCGCCGCGCGCGTCTCGCCGGGCTTTACGGCCGCGAGCGACTCGTGCAGGAACGCCCACGCGAAGATCATGTTCACCACGCACAGCCCCGCCGCCAGCAGACCCGGCGACCGGGGGCCGAACTGCAGGCTGGCCGACCCCAGCACGGGCCCGATGGCCACGCCGGCGTTGGTGGCGGCCGAAAGCCAGCCCAGGCTCTTTGCGCGGTCCTTGGGCTCCGTGGAATCCGCCACGTACGCCTGGATGACGCCCACCGTGCCGCCGCCGGCGCCCTGCACCAGGCGCGACGCCAGCAGGATCCACAGCGACTCGGCGTGGGCGAAGATGACGTACGCGATGGCCGCCGCGCCCAGCCCCACCAGGAGCGCGGGGCGGCGGCCGTAGCGGTCGCTCACGCGCCCCCACAGCGGCGCGCTGACCAGCTGGGCGAGGGAAAAGGCCGAGACGAGGATGCCCACCCACAGCCCGCCGCCGCCCATGCGCTCGGCGTAGAACGGCAGGAGCGGGATGACCATGAGCAGGCCCACCATGTCCACGAACGCCGTGATCATCAGGACGGCGAGCTTGCTCAGACGGTCCTCACGCGGGCTTGAAGTGGTGCTGCTGTCGGCGGATGCCGATGGAGGCAAAAACGTACCGGCGCCGCACAGGTGCGTCAACGCCGGGCGTCTCCGCTCACGGGACGCTAACCATCGGCGGGACGCCGCGTGGTCCCGATCCGGACCGGAGACCCGATTCCTGAGAGGGGTGTTGCCAAACCTCGGGCTCGAAAGCGTCATCCTGGGGAGCCGCCGCGCGATGGCCTGCCTGGGCTTCGGTCGCGCCAGAGTTCTGCGCGCGTTCACGCTACGCGCGGCGCTCCCTCACAGCGGTTCTCGAGTGGGTGTAGAGCCGTTTCTCACCCGTGCTGTCATTCTGAGGTCGGCCGGCGCCGGCTGAGACTGTCCCGTCGCGTGGTGCATTGGGCGCCGGCCGGCCGAAGAATCTGGTTGCCGGAGTGCAGGGTCCCGCCCGCGCGCTGAGTTCGCGCGAGGAGTCCAGCACGGGCGAGGTCTGTGCGCGGCCCGACCAGATTCTTCGGTCGGAAG
>NZ_DASURI010000604.1:0-10511 GCF_036280135.1 Longimicrobium sp. | reverse complement strand
GCTTGTAGTCGTCCTCGTTCACCGGGGGCATGCCCGGCGGCTCCGGCGTGATCACCCGGGGTGCCTCGGTGGGCGCGTCCAGCTGCAGCACCTCGCCCGGGACCGGCTCGGGCGTGTCGGGCTCGACGGGCTGCTCCTCGGCGGGCGGCGGAGGCGTGGGCTCCTCGGGCTGTACCTCGGGCGTAGCCGGCTCGATGGGCAGCGGCGGCAGGTCGAACTCCGCGCGCACGTGCTCCACCGGCTTGGGATCGTGCGCGGCGGCGTACACGGCGCCGCCCAGCAGGAGAATGTGCGCGGCGATGGATGCGACCACCGTCGTGGGGCTGATGACGCGGCGCTTTTGACCGTTCAGGACCTTGAACATCGGCTTTCCTCCTGCTGCGGGGTCAGCGGCCTCACGGCCGGTGGGGTGCTGCGGGGGCGCCGGCGGAGGCGAGCGTACGGCGGCCCTGTGCCATCCTACGTCCGCTGCCGGGCGGGAGTTCCATGGCTCCCGTGGCGCTTCCACTAAGGCAACGAACGATCGTCCGGGGTTCTGACCGGCGGGCTTGGGGAGGGAGGGTGCGGGGCAGGGAGGCGGGTCGTGGACGGCCGGCGGAACTGCGGGGGATAGGGACAGGTACCGGGGACAGCCGGCAACGGCGGGAGCCGTGAGAGGATTGAGGTTCTTTGATGCGGACGTCGGCCCCTCGCCGGAGCGGCGAAAGCCGCCGCTCGGACAGCGGTAAGCCCCGTCTCGCGCTGACGCGCGATGCGAACGGGGCTTCAACCGACCGGATGTAGAGCTCGCGCGCGAATCCATGCGCTTGGGCTCCGCCGCACGCTCGGTACTCGCCCGCGCCGGACCCGTCGGCGCAGGCCGACATCACGCTTTCGGTGCCGCGACTTCAGTCGCCGGGGGCGCGGGGCCGGCCATCGTGCTCGCAGACGGTTCCGCTGTCATCCCATGATCCGCATCATAGATTCGGGATGCACCAGTCGATGGGCGCCTTGCCGAGCCGTTCGAGCTCGCGGTTGATGGTGCTGAACGGCTTGCTTCCAAAGAACCCGCGCCGGGCCGACAGCGGCGACGGATGCGCCGACTTGTGCACGTAGTGCGGCGCGCCGATCAGCGCCTCCTTCCTGGCCGCGTACCCGCCCCACAGCACGAACACAACCGGGTCGTCCCGCTGCGCCAAGGCCCGGATCACCGCGTCCGTGAACGTCTCCCATCCCTTGCCCTTGTGCGAGTTGGGCTCCCCGTCCCGCACGGTCAAGACGGCGTTCAGCAGCAAAACCCCTTGATCTGCCCAGTGAAACAGGCAACCATGATTGGGAACGGGACAGCCCATCTCGTCCCGCAGCTCCTTGAAGATGTTCACCAGCGACGGCGGCGGACGCACGCCGGGGCGCACGGAGAACGCCAGCCCGTGCGCCTGCCCCGGTCCGTGATAGGGATCCTGCCCCAGGATCATCACCTTCACCCGCTCATACGGCGTGCGCTCCAGCGCCGTGAATACCTCGTCCTCGGGCGGATACACGGCCGCGCGGGTGCGCTCCTCGTCCACGAACGCGCGCAGCTTGCGAAAGTACGGCTGCTCCAGCTCGGCGCCCACGTGCGCCTGCCATGACGGGGAAAGCTGCTTCATCGGCGGATGCGGATCAGGGGAAACTCGGCCCGGTGGCTGAGAAGTATACGGCGAGCGCGGCCATGCAAGCCGGGGACCGCGGCTGATTCGGTGGATGCGGATCAGGAGGGGCGGCGGAGAGGCCGGGAGCAGATGTTCCGACATTCCGGATGCAATTTGGGCAAAAGCACGTCGATCCGCGCCGCCGGCGGAACGTGGAACCTGGCGGCGGGTCGGGATGGTAGAGTGATGCGTACCTGACTGGATTCCCCGGGAGGAACGTATGATCAAGCCGAATGTGCGGGCGTCGTTCGGACGGCGCGAGGCGGAGCTGCTCACGTCGCTGGCCGGTCCCGGCGGCGAGGCGCGCCTGCGCGAGCAGGGGCTGGATGCGCTGCTGGACGAGCCCGCGGTGCTGCGGGCGCTGGTGCGGGGCGGGCCCATCAGCACGGCGCCGGCGCCGCTGGTGTTCTACGTGATGGTGCGGCACGCGCTCATGCAGCGCGAGATCCACGACCGCCAGCTCGCCGACTACACGGCGGCCATGCTGCTGGAGTTCGCCATGGCCGGCAAGGCGCACCGCGTGGACGGCGGCGAGGGCGAGCCCTTCTTCTACCTGGCCGACATCCTGGCCGCCCTGGAGCGGGCCCGCGGCGAGCGAGAGTTCCTGCTGCGCGTGCACCTGGGCAACTTCGCGCTCTGGCTGGGCGGCATCTTTCCCGACTTCATCACGCATCGGGTGCAGCGCCGGGGCGCCCCGCCGCTGTCGTACTACGACGAGCTGGGCGCGGCGGGGTATCGCATGGCCGCCGGCAGCGACCTGGCCCTGCGCCACGGCTTGGGCGACCTGCTGCTGAACGCCGCGGACCGTTTTCGCGACGTCCGCTCCGCGCTCAACTCCCTGAGCGACACCCTTTTCTTCCCCTACTCGCGCGACGCCGTGGAGCGCCTGCTGCGCCAGGTGAGCGACGACTTCCAGCGCCACTTCGGGGGGTGAGGGGAGAGGGGACTCGTGCGCGGAAAGCGAGTTCTTCGCGCGAGCTGAGCGCCCCCCATCCCCGACCCTTCCCCCATAAACGGCATGGGGGAAGGGAGAAATTCGTGTGGATCGGGGTGGCTCGCGCCGATAGCCGTCCGCCTCTCTCCCGGCCTCTCCCCGCTCGTTCCTCGCGGAGAGAGGAGAACCCATCCCCAGCGTGGGCTGGAGTTCGCGCGCTGAACTCGCCCTCTCGCCACCCCTCCCCCGAAGTTGGGGGAGGGGTCGACCGTCGTTGCGAGGAACGAGCAAAAAGGCGGTCGGGGGAGAGGGCCCTCCCGTCGTGCAGCGACGGGAGCCTCCTTCCTCTCTGCTGTGATCCCGTGCTCCCGCACTAACGCACTAACGCACTAACGCACTCCTCCGTCCCCCTCGCACTTTCGCCCGCGTCCGGGTAACTTGGCGGCCGGCAACCCAAACCCGAGACGTGATCCCGATGTCCCTGTCTGCGCTCCCCGACTGGAACGCCCTGGCCGACCGCGCACTCGCGGGCGAGCTCATCTCGCGCGACGAGGCGCACGCCGTGCTCCGCGCGCCCGACACGGCGCTGCTGGAGCAGCTCGCGGCCGCGTACCGCGTGCGGCGGCACTACTTCGGCAACCGCGTGCGGCTGCACTTTCTGCTCAACGCGCAGAGCGGCCTGTGCCCCGAGGACTGCAACTACTGCTCGCAGAGCAAGATCTCGGCGGCGGAGATCGACAAGTATCCGCTCATGGCCCAGGAAAAGATCCTGGCCGCCGCCGACCGCGCCGCGGCGCTCAAGGCCGGCACGTTCTGCATGGTGATCAGCGGCCGCGCGCCGGGCGAGCGCGTGTTCAACAAGGTGCTCGAGGCCGTGCACGCCATCCGCGAGCGGCACGACCTCAAGATCTGCGCGTGCCTGGGCCTGCTCACCGAGGAGCACGCCATCCGCCTCAAGGAGGCCGGCGTCACGCAGGTGAACCACAACCTCAACACGTCCGAGGCGCACACGCCCAACATCGTCAGCACGCACACCTTTGCCGACCGGCGCGCCACGGTGGAGCAGGTCAAGGCCGTGGGCCTCAAGACGTGCTCCGGCGGCATCGTGGGCATGGGCGAGACGGACGACGACGTGATCGACCTCGCGCTCAGCCTCCGCGAGCTGGAGGTGAAGAGCGTGCCGGTGAACTTCCTGATCCCCATCCCCGGCACGCCCATGGCGGAGCAGGCGCGTGACCTGGACCCGCGCCGCTGCCTGCGCATCCTCACGCTCTACCGGTTCCTGCTGCCCACGCAGGAGCTGCGGATCAGCGGCGGGCGCGAGGTGCACCTGCGCAGCATGCAGGTGATGGGGCTGTACGCCGCGAACTCCATCTTCATCGGCGACTACCTGACGACGCCCGGCCAGGCCGCCCGCGCCGACCTGGAGATGATCCGCGACGCCGGCTTCGTGCTGGAGTCGCCGGACGGCGAGGCGCTGGAGGGCGATCCGCTGGACGGCGTCCCCGCCACCTTCCGCGGCGAGGCGCTGCCCGTGCTGGCGATGGCGTAGGGTCCTCACCCGCGGGCCCTCACCCGCTCGTTCCTCGCGTCCCTCTCCCACAAACTGCGTGGGAGAGGGCGTAAACTTAGAACATGGCCCGCGCACCGGAGCAGGCTCCCAGCCTCGCCGGGCGCTGAACCACGCCATCCCACACGAAAGCCCGTAGAAGTATACACCCCCTCCCGCGCAGTTTGCGGGAGGGGGTGGACGAGCCTGAGCGAGGCCGGGGGAGGGCCTTACGTCTCCGCCGGCTGGCCGATGCCGCTCACGGGGATCACCGACGGCTGCAGGAACCGCGCGGCCACCCATCCCACGATGCCGCTTCGGCCGTTGGCGGCGCCCTGCACGGCCACGCGCTTCCAGTCGCCCTGGTCCTGCAGGCCTTCCACGATGGTCCCCGCCGGCAGCGGGCTGCCGGGAACGGGCGCGTCGCCGGCGCTGGGGCCGCCGCGGATGTTGAGCGACGTCGACACCGTGAAGAGCGCGGCGGGCGCGGGCTCCAGGAACTGCGCGCTGGCCCAGCCGCTCACGCCGCCTTCCGTCGTCACCTGCCGCCAGCCGTCCTGCTCACGCCCGGCGCGGACGAACGTCCCCGCCGCCAGCGGGCTGCCCGCCACGGTGGGATTGGACGCGCCCGGTCCGCTGCGCACGTTGAGCGTCGTCTTCACGCGAAAGCGCGCGGTGGCGGGAGCCGTGCCGTCGGCCGGCGGGGGCGTCGGAGTGACGACGGGCGCCGCGCCGCCGGCCATGGCCGCCGCCCGAAAGCCGGCCATGTCGAACGCGGGCCCCGGGTCCTGCTTGCGGCCCGGCGAGATGTCGTCGTGGCCGATCACGTCTTCCAGCCCGTACGTCTTCACCAGCAGCGCGGCCAGCTCCAGCGCCACGTCCAGCTGCTTTTGCGGATACCGCGGCCACCCGCCCTTGGGCTTGCCAAACTTGTGCGTGGCGACGACCACTTCGCTGTCGGGGATGGACTGGCCCTTGAACTTCCACTTGCCCGGGCCCGCGTTGCCCAGGAAGCCAAAGCCGTCCAGCTCGATGCCGATGGAGTGGCCGTTGAGGAACTTGACGCCTTTCCACTCGCTCTCGCCCGCGTGCCACGAGCGGATGTTGAACGGCACCATCTGCGTGATGCGGCCGTCCTTGCCGATTACGATGTGCGCCGACGCCCCGGCCTCGGGGTTGGCCAGCCAGTCGATGGACTCGCTGGCGCTGCCGCCGGCCGTATAGTGCATCACCAGCCAGCGGTGCTTTACGGGCGCGTTCTTGTTGCCCTTGAGGCCGCGGTTGGGTGTATCTCGAAACGGGTACGGCGTGCCGTCGTCCTTGACGAGCCGATGATTCACGATCTTCATGCGGGGCTCCCGGATGGATGGGAACGTCAGGTGGGCCGGGACCGGAACGTGGTCCAGGAAACAGGGGGGCGCGGCAACTCACGTTCCGGACGCCGGATGTTTTTGCGCGGTCCGTATCTGATTGCTATTGATGAGTTTGCGCGGGATGATGGCCGTTGTTTGACGTCGGCGGGATGGGACGGGTGTGTCCCATCCGGGACGCGAGCGCCACGAGGAGGACGGATGCGCGAAAGGCCCCGGAGCGTGTGCTCCGGGGCCTTTTCGTCCGCCGACCCGATGGGTCAGTAGCCCGTGGTGCTGCTGGACGAGCCGCTGCGGTCGCTGCCCAGCCACTGGATGGCCTTGTAGATCAGCCACACCACCAGCACGAGCGGAAGCACGCGCCACAGGAGGAAGCCGCCCAGGAGGAAGGCGATGCCGAGCACGCTCGCGATCACCTTGAGCGCCACGATGGCCAGGATGACGACCACGACCCACTTGATGACCGTCTCGAAATTGCTGTTGCTGCTGCTCATGGGAAACTCCCTTGCGAGACCCGGTTTGATTGACGTCGGCGGTGACGTGGGAGGCCGTACGGGCGGATGCGCGGCGGAGTTTCACGGCAGTTCGTCGTCGTGCTGACGGGGACGCGGTCCCGGTCTTGCCCACCGGCATGAACCCTGGACAGACCCTCGAAGCGAGGGGTGCGGAACGATCCGAATCGAAGTGACTGCGTGAGCACGGATGCTGAGCTGCGCCCGGAGCGCGGCGGCCCGCTGGGGCAGTTCCCCATGGGGCAGATCCCTCCGGGGCGATGGGTGATGTGGGAAGGGATGCGCCTGTCCGCCGTGCGCCTGCGCGACGGGTGGCGCGCGCAGCCGGCGCCCGCGCGCCGCGCGTGGCTCATCATCGTGGGCGTGGGGCTCGTGGTGTGCGCAGCGCTGGCGCTGCTGGCGTGCGCGTGGGCGCGCGGGATGGCGGAGTCCGGCGCGCTCGCGTGGGAGGCGGACGCGCTGCGGGCGTTCGAGCGCGGCAAGCTGAGCTTTTCGTCCGCCATCTTCCTGGAGCCGCTGGGCAACGCGCTTCTGCTGCTGCCCATCCTGTTCGGCGTGGGGTCCGTGGCCGTGTGGAGCGGCCGCCCCCTGCGCGCGCTGACGGTGATCGGCTCGTTCTTCCTGGCGGACGTGGTCGTGGGCCTCGGCTGGCTCACGTGGAACCGTCCGCGCCCGGACCTGATCGCGGGCGGCGTGGCGGCGCCGGGGCTGCACTCGTTTCCGTCCGGGCACGTGGCGCAGGCCGCGGCGTCGTACGGCATCGTCATCTACCTGTGGATGATGAACACGCGGTCGGGCCTGGAGCGCGTGTTCGCCGTGCTGTGCTGGATCGGGCTCGTGAGCGCCGTGTGTGCCGCGCGGCTGCGGATGGGCGCGCACTGGCCCACGGACGTGGTCGCGGGCGCCGTGATCGGCACGGCGTGGCTCACGGTGAGCATCATCGCCCTGCGCCGCGCCGAGGCCCTCGGCGGCCGCTGATCTCGTCCACTTCGTCTTGCGCGCGTCGGTTTCGGGCGTATCCTATCGGGGATGCGCCCGTTCGCGTTGTGGCGGGTCGCGAACGGAATCACGTCCCTCATCCACCGAGATCACATGCCCGGACGCGTTCTCATCGGCACGCAGGGATGGAACTACAACGCGTGGGTGGGGCCGTTCTATCCGCCGGGAACGCGGCCGGCGGAGTTCCTGTCGATGTACGCGCGGGCGTTTCGCGGCGTGGAGGTGGATTCCACGTTCTACGCCATCCCCGCGGCCAAGGTGGTGCGCGGCTGGGCGGAGCGCACGCCGGCGGAGTTCACGTTCGCGCTCAAGCTGCCGCAGGAGATCACGCACGAGCGCCGCCTGCGCGACGCGGACGACGTGGTGGCCGAGTTCCTGGACCGCGCGCGCGAGCTGGGGCCCAAGCTGGGGCCCATCCTGGTGCAGATGGGGCCCGATTTCGCCCCGGACGAGATGCCGGCCCTGGAGCGCTTCATCCCGCGGCTGCCGCGCGACGTGCGCTTTGCGCTGGAGGTGCGGCAGAGCCGGTGGATGCGGCCCGAGATCCTGCCCAGCCTGCTCGCGCTGCTGGCGGAGCACGGCGTGGCGCTGGCCCTGAGCGACGGAAAGTGGATTCCGCGAGAGACCATGACGGAGCTGGCGGAGCGGCCCACGGCGGACTTTCACTACGTGCGGTGGATGGGTCCCAACCGCGACATCGTGGACTACTCGCACCTGCAGTTCGACCGCTCGGACGAGATTCGCTCGTGGTCCGACGTGCTCAAGCGCGCGGCGCTCACGACGGACGTGTACGGCTTCTTCAACAATCACTTCGCCGGCCACAGCCCCGCCAACGCCCGCGAGATGCAGACGCTGCTGGGCGAGCGCCCCGTGGACCCGTCCACCCTCGGCGAGCAGATCTCGCTCTTCTGACCCGCCGCGTCCGCCGTTTCCGTCGCGATGTGGTGCCCGCCCTGACCCGCCGCGTCCGCCGCAAAGCGGCGTCATCCTGAGGGGCCCTCGCGGACCTCGTCCGTGCGGGGTGCGTGTGGCCCCGAAGGATCTTGTATGCGAAACGTGAGGCCGGCTCCGGTGCATGAGCCCGGCCTCACGCTTTGCGGGCAAGATCCTTCGTCGCCGCCGTGGACCACGCCCAGGGCAAGATCACGCGGCGGCTCCTCAGGGTGACGCGTTCGGGAGACGGGAGGGAGGGGACGCACCAAGGGTGCGGCGCGGGAGCTCCTCTTGGATGACGCTCTCGCGGTCGCATCGACCGGCTCGATCCTGTAGGCGCTTTCCCGACGCCCGCGTCCGGCTTCGTGCGGTATCCGCCGCCGAACGACGCGGGCGTTGCCCTATCATCGCCGGTCATCCGCGCGCCTAACTTGCCGCCCGAACACGCCGCCGGCCGCGGCGCACGATCTCTCCACCAACAGGGCAGGGCGGATGATGGGACGAGTGCTGGTCGCGGGCGCGACGGGGCAGCTGGGGCGGCAGGTGGCCGGCGAGCTGAGGCGGCGCGGCTGGAACGTGCGCGCGCTGACCCGCGACCCCGCGCGCCTGGCGGCGCTGGGCCTGCCCGCGGAGGCGGCCCTGCGCGGCGACCTGCGCGATGCCGCGTCGCTGCGGCCCGCCTGCGCGGGGGCGGACGCCGTCGTCTCGTGCGCCGGCGCGTCCATGCGCCTGGGTGGGCTGGGCGACCGGCGCGGATTCATGGAGGTGGACTGGGCCGGCAACCGCGCCCTGCTGGACGCCGCGCGGGCCGCGGGCGTGCGGCGGTTCGTCTACGTCTCCGTGTTCGGCGCGGAGCGGCTGCGCGGCACGGTGTACGTGGACGCGCACGAGCGGTTCGTGGATGCGCTCGCCGCGTCGGGGATGGACTACGCGGTCGTCCGGCCGACGGGCTTCTTCTCGTTCATGGGCGAGCTGGTGCGGATGGCCGCGAAGGGCCGCGGCGCCGTGATCGGCGACGGCGGCGCGCGCACCAACCCCGTCCACGAGACCGACGTGGCCGCCGCCTGCGCCGACGCGCTCGCGGGGACGGAGCGGCGGATCGACGTCGGCGGGCCGGACACGTTCACCCGCCGCGAGCTGGCGGAGCTGGCCTTTCGCGCCGTGGGCCGGGCGCCGCGGATCATGGCCGTGCCGCCGGGCGCCTTTCGCGCCGTCGCCGCGCTGACGCGTCCGATCAACCCGCGCATCGCGGCGCTGCTGGAGTTCGGCACGGAGGTGAGCCTGGTGGACTGCGTGGCCCCTACGCGCGGCACGCGGCGCCTGGAGGACCACTTTCGCGCGGTGGCGGCGGAGGTCCGGCGATAAGGGACTGGAGGGATTGATCGAACAGCCGCTCGTTTCTGCCTGATTCGCAGCCCACGATCCGAGACGGAGATGAGCGATGAGCGTACTTCCGATCGTAGACCGGCTAGGCGGAGTCAACGTTGTCGGTGACCTTCGATCCGATCTGGATCTGACCCGAGCGCGAGCGGTGCAGCACGGCTTCTCAATCGAAGCGGTGGATGCACTGTTTGCGCTCGGGGACGCGACTCCGGAGGAATTACATTTGCTCGTCGGCGATCCCGACGCGCTCGTGTTTCACGAGCGGAAGGATGAAGCGCTCTCTCCTGCTGAATCCGATCGGCTCGCTCGTGTCGCGCGGGTGATCGACCTCTCGGAGACAGTATTCGGAAAACGTGAAAAGGCACGCCGCTGGCTGCGGAAGGCGAATCACGGTCTGGGGGGACACGTCCCCTGGAGTTTGCTTCGGACAGAGGTTGGCGGGCGCATCGTGGAACGAGCGCTGACCGGGCTGGCACACGGCGTAATCGCTTGAATCCCAGCACGTAAACACGAAGGGCGTCCCAGCACGGGGCGCCCTTCGCGTCTCATCCGCCGATCGTCAGCCCCAGAACTTCCACCAGGGGCGCCTGGCGGGCGCGGGAGGCGAGAGCGTCGGGAGTGCCTCGAGAAAGGTGGCGCCAGCCCGCTCGTATTCGCGCACGACCGCATCCAGGTCCGTTTGGAGGTCCAGCAGGCGCTCCCGCTGCGGATCGTACGTGCGCCAGCCGTTCGCCCGCTCCATCTGCACAAGACAGCGCCACGCCTGCTCCCACGCGGCGCGCACCTCCGCGCCGGTGTGCCCATACGCGAGGTGCAGGAAGGCCGTGTCGTGGAACACCACGATCTGCAGGCCGGAGTCGTCGTCGGGCGGGGCGAGCTCGATCCACGCGTCACCCGGCTCTTCGCCGTGCGCCTGCGCCTGGAGCGCGGGCTCGGCGGCCGCGAGTGCGTCGGCAGTGGCGCGCATCCGATCACGCCAGTCGGGAGGCGCATCTTCGGCCGGCACCTCGCCTTCGAAGGCGGCGCGGGCGAAGGCCAGCGGATCATCGGTCGGGGGCGGGGCGAAGAGGAAGAGGTCGTAGCTCATGGGCTCGCAGGCGCGGGAAGGGGACGCGGCGGAGCGCTTCGCAGGGAGCGGAGATATGGATCGGGCGGAGAGTT
>NZ_DASURI010000603.1:0-13824 GCF_036280135.1 Longimicrobium sp. | reverse complement strand
CGCTGGCGCTGCTCGTCACGGGGTACGTGATGGGCTACACGGCGCGGGGCGGACGGTAGTCGCGACGCGCATCTCCATTCGCGACAGGCGGATGGCGGATGAACGGAGCACGGCCTCCCCGGGCGCAGATCGCCGGGGAGGCCGTTTTGCATCATGGGGCAGACGGGAGGTAAACACCCACCCTCACGCAGGAGGCAGCCATGCGGTACCGCCGGTTGGTTCTCCTTCACGCAGCATCGTTGCTGGCCCTGTCCGCGTGCGCGGGAGGCGCGCGCCCGGACGACGTGCCCGGCCCCGCCTATCGAGCGTTCCGGGCGCAGGGGGGCGCCATCGTGGTGAGCGGGCGGGAGCTGGACGGCCCCAGCACCAGCCTGATCACGGTGCTGCGCAGCCGGATCGTGAGCATGCAGGTGTCGTACACCGGGTATTGCCCCAGCGTGATGCTGCGCAACCGCAAGAGCATGTTCGGCGACAACAACCCCGCGGTGTACGTGGACGGCGCGCGGGCGGCCAACACCTGTGTGCTGGACGAGCTGTCGCCGGCGGACGTGTCGCGCGTGGAGGTGTATCCGCAGGGCATCGGGCCGGGCGGCAGCTACGAGTCGCACGCCAACGGCCTGATCCTCGTCTTCATGCGCACGGGCCAGACCTGAAACAGACGAACTGATTTCTCACGCAGAGCCGCAGAGGCGCAGAGAACTTCGATCGCGCGACGAAGTACTCTGCGTCCTCTGCGGCTCTGCGTGAGAATACATCTGTAGAAGCCGGAAACGACGCGGGGCAGGCCTCCACGAGAGAGGGCCTGCCCCGCGTTGCTCTTTCAGGCTCGGTCCGCGTGCGCTACTGGATGAGCTCTTCCGTGGAGACGAGGATGGCACCGTGGCCGTTGCCGGCGCCCCAGCGCAGGTTGGCCTGCGCCGGGGTGAACCAGCGCACGTACCGAACGTTGGCCAGGGGGATCTGCCGAAGCGCGTCGGCCGCGCCCATGCGCGCGTTGTTCAGGTACACGTTGGGGCTGGGCGCCATGGAGCCCTGGCCAACGCCCGCCTCGCCCGTGGCCGGGTCGGTGGTGCCCACGCGCACCGTGGACCCGCGGCCCTGGTCGCCGCGCACGCGCAGCCACTGCGGGCGAACGGACTGTACCAGCGAGTACGCGTCCGCGGCGCCGCTGCGGGCGATCTCGTCGGACAGGATCAGGTCGCGTCCGCCGGAGCCCGCCGCCGTGCCCGTGCCGGCCGAGGCGCACGCCGACAGCAGCACGAGCGCCGCGCCGGCCATCATCTTCTTCAAGCCCTTCATCTCGTAAGGTCCCGCGTCGGTACGGTGGGATAAGGAAACGGCTGGAGCCCCCCGCGGGGGGGAGCTCCAGCCGGGTGGGAAAACCGCGGGAGGATCAGTGGTTCATGAACCACACCGGCGTCGTGATCTCCACGTTCGCCGGGAAGTTCTTGGAGTTGTACAGCGCCTCCTCCTGCGGGTACGGAATGCGCGCCGGGAAGGTCTCCGTGGACGCGTTGGCCGAGAGCTGCAGGTTGGGCGTGCCCGTCCGGCGGAACTCGTTGAACGCCTCGGGACCCGCCATGAAGAGCGCGATCCACTTCTGCAGCCAGATGTCCTCCAGGCCGCCGTACGTCACCTTGGCCTGGTTGACGTACGCGTCGGCGCCGTCCACGTCGTACTGCTCGAACGACGCGGAGATGCCGGCCTCGTACAGCGTCTCGGGGCTGGCGGCGATCCAGCCGCGCTGGGCCCCCTCGGCGCCCAGCAGCAGCACCTCGGCCGCCGACATGAGCACCGACGGCGTCTCCGGCCGCAGGAAGTAGCTGCCGATGGTGGAGTACGAGCCCGACGTGTTGTACGTGCCGCCCACCTGCGCGGGCGTGAGCCCGTTGGGCAGTCCGCGGTACGCCCCATCCGTGGCCGCCGGCTGGGCGAACACGGCCAGGCGCGGGTCGGCCAAGCTCGTGAGCGTGTCCACCAGCGCCCGGCTCAGGCGGAAGTCACCCGGACGGCCGCCCAGCACGATCTGCTCGTAGATGGGGTTCTGCGCGGGCTGCGCGCCCGGCCAGTCCAGGTCCGCCTGCTCCGACACGTCGTCGATCACCTGCGCCGTGCCCCACGCGGCCGCGAACTCCGTGCGGGCCAGCGACGACTTGGGCGTGTCGGCCATGCGCATGGCAATGCGCATGCGCAGCGAGTTGGCGAAGTTCACCCACCCCTGCATGTCGCCCTCGTACAGCAGGTCGCCCTCGGCGGCCGAGAGCTCCGCGCTGGCGTCGATCCGCGCCACGGCCTCGCGCAGGCGGCGCAGCAGGTCGGGGTAGATGTCGGCCTGCGCGTCGTACTTGGGGTTCTGGATGTCGGCCTCGAGGCTCAGCGCCTCGCTGTAGGGCACGTCGCCGAACAGGTCCGTGAGCATCATGAAGTCGTAGGCGGACATGATCTCCGCCACGGCCCACAGGTTGTCGTCGTCGGCCTCGTCGGCCATCTCCTTCACCCGCAGCAGGTCCTGCAGGGTGCCGGCGTAGAAGTTCTCCCAGATCTCCGTGGGAATGCCGGCCCGCGGCGTGTAGCGGTCCTCGTCGTTGTACGCCGACTGGGCCACGTGCTGCGCCCACAGCTCCGTGTGGTACAGCGTGGTCCACGGGCCAAACCCGCCCACCCCGTTGCTGGGGTCCACGGCGTCCCAGATGCCGCTGGCCAGCAGCACCTCGACCGGGACGTCCTCGGGGGCGTTGGGGTTCTTGTTGATGTCCGTCAGGCCGTCGTCGCAGCCCGCCGCCAGCACCAGCGACAGGGCCGGGACGGCCGTGAGCATCTTCTTGAAGCGCATGTCTCTGTCCTCTCGCGCCGGCTCAGGGCCGCACGGTGATGTTGAAGCCGAAGCTCCGGGCGCTGGGCATCTGCGCGTACTCGAAGCCCTGCACGTTGGAGTTGTCGAACGCGCTCTCCGGGTCGATGTGGTCGTTCTCCGTCCACAGCGCCAGGTTGCGGCCCACCAGCGCCAGCTGCAGCCCGGTCACGCCCAGGCGGTCCGTGAAACGGCCCGGCAGGTCGTACGCCAGGGTCACCTCGCGCAGCTTGACGAAGCCCGCGTCCACCATGTGGGCCTCGTTCACGGAGTACGCGTACTCCCACAGCGTCTGCGCGTCCACCACCTTCTGGTTGGGCACGTAGGTGGTGTCGCTGCCGTTGATCACGCGGTTCACGCCCTCGAAGACGATGCCGGTGTTGGCGTCGCACGTGGGGTAGCCCGGCAGCGCCGGATCGCCCGCGGGGGTGCAGCGGCCCGCCTCGGTCTCCGACAGCACGCCCGCGTAGCGGCCGAACATGTGGGTCACCGAGTAGATCTCGCCGCCGTGCTTGATGTCGAACAGCACGTTGAGGCGCGCGTTGCGGTACGAGATCTGGTTGCCGATGCCGGCGCGCCAGTCGGGGTTGAAGTTGCCGATGACGCGGCGGTCGTTCGTCCACAGCGGCACGCCCAGGCTGCTGCTGACGATGATGTTGCCGTCGGGGTCGCGCTGGTACGCGGTGCCCATGAGCTGGCCCAGCGGCTCACCGACGCGCGCGAACTGCTGCACGCCCCAGAAGTCGCCGTTGGTCATCTCCAGGCCTTCCACGTCGTCGGCCAGCTCCAGCACCTTGCTGCGGTTGGCCGACCAGCTCAGGGTGGTCTCCCACCGAACGTCGCCCGAGCGGATGGGCTCGCCGCGCAGCAGCACCTCCACGCCGCGGTTGCGCACCGTGCCGGCGTTGATGAAGCGGCTGGTGTAGCCCGTGGCGCGCGAGATCTCCACCGGCATGATCTGGTCGCGCGTGCGGCTGTCGTACACCGTCACGTCCAGGCCCAGCCGGTTGTCGAAGAAGCCCAGCTCCGCGCCCATCTCCACCGACTCGGTGATCTCGGGGCGCAGGCTGGAGTTGCGCAGCGCGCCCGGGATGGAGAAGGTGGGCAGGCCGTTGAAGATCTCGTCGGCCAGGTACGTGTTGACCAGCTGGTACGGGTCGGTGTCGTTGCCCACCTGCGCCCAGCTCGCCCGCAGCTTGCCGTAGTTGAGCCAGCTGCTGTTCTGGAGCGCCGGCAGGGCGTCGCTGAACACGAAGCTGCCGCTTACCGACGGGTAGAAGTACGAGCGGTTGCTCTCGGGCAGCGTGGACGACCAGTCGTTGCGGCCCGTGAGGGTCAGGAACAGGTAGTCGTTGTAGCCCAGGTCCGCCTGGCCGTACAGCGAGTTCACGCGCTTGCGCGAGTCGTAGCTGTAGGGGTCCGGGGTGATGGCGGCGTTGGACACGTCGAAGATGCCCGGCGCGGCCAGGTCGCCCACCCAGGTGTAGTCCAGGGTGCGGTTCACGTCGCGGCGGTTGCCGCCGAACGTCGCGCTCGCGCTGAACGCCCCGTCCATCTCGGGGTTGGCGGTGAGCAGGAAGTCCGTGTTGGTCTCCTGGAACCCGATGTCCCAGTTGGCGAACGCGCCGTTCTGGCCCACGTACTCACGGTTCAGCGTGAGCGGGTTCGTGGTGTACAGGCCGCTGGCCGCGTTGCCCTCGGCCGCGTACGTCTTCTGGCGCGAGTCCTGGTACCAGTCGGTGCCCGTGCGCACCAGGCCCCGCAGCCACGGCCGGAACTCGTACGACGCCGAGATCTGGCCGATGAGCCGGTTGCGGTCGTCCGTGTTGCGGTTGGCCAGCTGCAGGAAGTACGGGTTGGGATGGTACGAGTAGTTCCAGCTGTACGGCAGCCCCGCGATGCTGCCGGGCTCCTCGCTGCCGCGCGGCTGGTTCCAGTTGCGCTCCAGGTCCTTGACGTCCACCTGGCGGCCAAACCACACGAACTGCGACATGGGGTTGTCCTCGCCGTACCCCACGCCCGGGCGGTTGTGGCCCTCGCGCTGCACGAACTGCACGCTGCTGTTCACGTCCAGGCGGTCCGTGAGGTCCAGCCCGCCGCTGAACGAGAGCGTCGTGGCTTCCTGGCCAAAGCCGGGCGCCATGCCGTCCTGGTCCATGCGCGAAAAGCCGAAGCGGCCGTTCATGCGCTCGCTCCCCGCCGCCACCGACACGCTGGTGTTGAGCGTGCGGCCCACGTCGAAGAACTGGTCCACGTTGTCGGGATGCGACACCCACGGGGTGGGCTGGCGCACGCCGTTCACGATGGGGCTGTTGTACTGCGGGATCATGAGCCCGGCGTCCAGGGGCGGGCCCCAGCTCACGTCGGCGCCGTCGTTCAGGCCGTTGTCGTAGCCGTCAAAGAACGAGAACTGGCCGGCCATGCCCTGGCCGTACGCGTTCTGGTACTGGGGAAGGCGAAGCTCGTCCTCCCAGGTCACGTTCTGGCTGACGGTGATCTCGGGCCGGCCGCCGGCCGTGGAGCCGTTCTTGGTGGTGATGATCACCACGCCGTTGCTGGCGCGCGAGCCGTACAGGGCCGCGGCGTTGGGCCCCTTGAGCACGGTGACCGAGGCGATGTTCTCCGGGTTGAGGTCCTGGAGCGCGTTGCCGTAGTCGAAGCCGCCCTGGCCGGTGTTGAGGTTGCCGCCGGTGCTGTAGTTGTCCACCGGCACGCCGTCCACGATGAACAGCGGCTGGTTGTTGCCCGTGATGGAGTTCTCGCCGCGGATGACGATGCGCGACGAGCCGCCCTGGGGGCCGCTGTTGGTGATGTTCACGCCCGGCACCTTGCCGCTCAGCGCGTTCACCACGTTGGTCTCCACGCGCGACAGGTCCTCGCCGGCCAGCTGCGTGGTGCTCACGCCCAGCTCGCGCTCCTGGCGCTCCAGGCCCAGCGCCGTCACGACCACGCCTTCCAGCAGCAGCGTGTTGGGCGCCATCTGGAAGTCTTCCGTGAGCGTGGCGCCCGGACGGAGCGAAACGCTGCGCGTGACGGTGGACAGACCCACGCGCGACGCGCTGATCTGGGCCGTCTGCCCCGTGCCCACGCGGGCCGCGGGGATGGTGATGGTGTAGCGCCCGTCGGGGCCGGTGGTGGCGCCCACGTTCAGGCTCTCGATGCGCACCAGCACGCCGGCCTCCGGCTGGCCCTGCGGATTGCTGGCGCGGCCCTGGACCGTCGCGGGTCCCTGCGCGGACAGTGCCGCCGGCGCAAAGACAAGCGCCGCGGCCGCCAGCAGCGGACGGAACCTTCTCATCCTGAAACCTCCCTGTGGAAAAGACGGCTCCTCGGTGAGCCGTCGCGAAACGTGTTCTCCCGGCCTGCTACCCACCTGATCCGTCACCGAACGCGCGGTGCCGGGGGTGATCGTACGTCCGAATGAACGTGCCGACCGGGGTCTTCAGGGTGTTTTGAACTACGCGGTGGCCAATTGTACCCTCGTCTGGAGTGGCAATCCGCGCCCGCGGGCGCGCGGTGATCATCGGACCGGGGGAGCCGGACGGGTGCCCGGATCCCCTGCTGTGTGCTGAAAATTTAGCCGCGCCGCCAGGGCCATCCCCTCCGTCCCGGCGCGTCCGTGCGTGCTCGATGCAGGAAAGTGTAACGAACTCGCGTGTGTCGCGCCATATATTCGGTTGCAGAACAAAAAGGCGCGGCCCTGGCTGATGACATAATTCAGGACGCAAATCGCCAATTCGTCCACGCGGGAACTTTTCTGCGTCCCGCCGGCATTCCAGCCGGGACGCCTCCTACGCCACCTACACATGTTTGTTCCCAGGCCATGCAATCCATCCAAATCGCCGCGCTGCTGCCGGACCTGCCACGCTGGGTGGAGGTGCGTGCCTCGCTGCTGGACGGGCGCGGCGAGGTGATGGGCCTGCGACACCGACCGGCCTTTTCCTTTCTTCTGCGGGAGCCGGACGGGAGCCTGCTGGCGGTCGTGGGGCCGGCTGATAAAGAACGTATCAGATCCGTAATTCTGACTCTGCGTGCGGATGCCCAGGTGATCTGCGCGCCGGAGCAGGGTGACGGGGTCGCGGCGGCCCTGGCGGGCTGGAGGCGAACGCGTGCCGTGCTGCACCGCCTGCGCGACCCGTCGCGTCTGCCTCCCGCGCCGGATGACGGGGTGCGCTTTCTCCGCCCGGGCGAGCTGGAGACGCTCGTGGATCTTTCGATGGATTTGCGTCGCGAACTGGGGGACGCGGAGGGGGAGGGGCAGCCGATCGCGGCGGGGTTCGTGGAGGGGCGGGCGGTCTCGTTCTGCTATCCGGCGTCCGTGACGGAGACGCTGTGGGACATCTCCATCGACACCCTGCCGGAGTTTCGCCGGCGCGGGCTGGCGGGGCGGTGCGTGGCGCACGTGGTCCGCCACATGTGGACGATGGGCAGGGAGCCGGTCTGGGGCGCCGTGGTGGAGAACCCGGCGTCGTGGCGGCTGGCCCGCAAGCTGGGCTTCGCGCCCGTGGACGAGCTGGCGCTGTTTCGAGGCGCCGGGGAAACCGGTCCCGGGCTGGAGCGTTGATTCCCTGCGCCAGGGAGGCGCGCAACCCCGCTCCGCGCATGAACCCATGGCGCCGGACGAAGGATCTCGCTCGCCGTGCAGGGGATGCGCGTCCTTCGCTCATCCAGGCCGGGCCCCTCCCTGATCCACCGTCCGTCTTTCGTCCGCCGGATTCCCCTACCGCGCCTTCCAGTGCGGGTTGGTCCGGCTGGTGAGGATGTGGTCCTCCCAGCGGCCGTTGAGCAGCAGGTAGTCGCGCGCGTATCCCTCGATCACGAAGCCCAGCCGCCGCAGCAGCCCCCCGCTGCGCTCGTTGCGCGGCACGTAGTTGGCCTGCACGCGGTGAAAGTTCTGCGGGCCGAACATGTACTCGATGGCCGTCTCCAGCCCCTCCCGCATCATCCCCTTGCCCTCGTACTCCCGGTCCAGCCCGTACCCCAGGGTGCAGTAGTGCGCGGGCGAGCGGAACACCTGCGTGAAGTTGGCGTTGCCGATCACCCGCTCCGGCCGGGCGCGGTCGAACAGGAACAGCCGCACGCTCTTTCCCTCGCGGAACTCCGCCAGGTTGGCCCGCACCTGCGCGTGCCAGAACCCCTCGGTGTGGAACTCCTCGCCCACCAGCGGACGTGACGGGGCCAGGTGCTCGCGGTTGTCGCGAAAGTAGCGCACCACCTGCGGCACGTCGGCGGCCTCGGCAAGGCGCACGATCACGCGCGGGGAGGTCAGCACGGGCAAATCCAGGGTCATGGCTGTGCGGGCGGACGGAAATGGGGGGCGATGATTCGGATTCCTCGACCGGTCAAGGTACAGCGCCGGCGCGGAGGATCAAGCCGGGCATGCCCGTTGCGAATCCGGCGCCGCTCCCGATGCACACTGACGCAGACCGAGCCGGAGAGGACCGCCGTGGCCGAAGACCGCAAGGAGCCGCCGTTCGACGGGGGATCGCAGCCCGTTCCGCACCAGAAGGACCCCGTGCCCGGCCCGGGCCGCAGCGCCGCCCAGGTGATCACGCTCATCGTGAGCGTGCTGATCGTGGCCGCGCTCGCCGTCTACATCTTCGCCCGCTGACGGGGAACGGCCGGGCGGCGGCGACGGGTTGCCCGGGCGGGCAAACGGGTACAACTTTGTACGCATGTCCGCCGTCCTTGCCGCCGCGCGCCGCTGGGTGTTTCCCGCCGCGCCCGACCACGCCGCCGTAGACCGCCTCGCGGGCGAGCTGCGCCTGCCGCCCACGCTGTGCCGCCTGCTGGTGCAGCGCGGATACGGCCAGGTGCAGGACGCGCGCGGCTTTCTGCGTCCCACGCCGCAGCACATCCACCCGCCCGCCGGCCTGGCCGGCGCCGCCGAGGCCGTGGCGCGCCTGGCGCTCGCCATCGAACGGCGCGAGACCGTGCTCGTCCACGGCGACTACGACGTGGACGGCATCTGCGCCACGGCCCTGTACGTCCGCGCGCTGCGGATGATGGGGGCGAAAGCCGAGCCGTTCGTCCCGCGCCGCCTGGTGGACGGCTACGACCTGTCGGACGCGGGGGTAAGGGCGGCGGCGGACATGGGCGCCACCCTCATCCTCACCTGCGACTGCGGCATCGTGGCCCACGAGGCCGTGCGCCGCGCGCGGGCCGCGGGCATCGACGTCGTCGTCACGGACCACCACACGCCGGGGCCGGACCTGCCCGACGCGGCGGCCGTCGTCAACCCCAACCGGCGCGACTGCGGCTACCCGGACAAGGGGCTCGCGGGCGTGGGCGTGGCGTGGAAGGTGTGCTGCGCGCTGGCGGCGGAGGTGGGCTTTCCGCAGGAGCGGCTGCACAGCTTCCTGGACCTCGTGGCCGTGGCCACCATCGCGGACGTGGCGCCGCTGCGGGGCGAGAACCGCGCGCTCGTCCGCTGGGGGCTCAAGGTGCTCCGCGAGACGCCCAACGCGGGGCTGCGCGCGCTGATGCGCGTGACGGGGCTGGCGGACAAGGGCGAGGTCACGGCGTCGCAGGTGGGCTTCGTGCTGGCGCCGCGCATCAATGCCGTGGGGCGCATGGGCGAGGCCCTGCGCGGCGTGCAGCTGCTGCTGACGGACGACGACGCCGAGGCGGAGCGCATCGCCCACACGCTGGAGGCCGACAACCAGTGGCGCCGCAGCGTGGAGGGCGAGACCCTCAAGGAGGCCATGGCGTCGCTGGAGATCGGCTACGACCCGGACCGCGACTACGGGCTCGTGCTCGCGTCCGCCGGCTGGCACCCGGGGGTGATCGGCATCGTCGCGTCTCGCCTGGTGGAGCGGCTGCATCGCCCCGTGGTGATGATCGCGCTGGACGAGAACGGCGAGGGGAAGGGGAGCGCGCGCTCCATCCACGCCTTCAACCTGTACGAGGCCATGCGCGACTGCTCGGAGCACCTGGTGCGCTTCGGCGGGCACAAGGTGGCGGCGGGGTGCAGCATCCGCGCGGAGAACGTGGATCCCTTCCGCGACGCGTTCAACGCCCTGGCGCGCGAGCGGCTCACGGAGGAGCAACTGGTGCCCGAGGTGCGCATCGATCTGGAGATGGAGCTGCGCCACGCGGACCACGAGCTGGTGCGGATGCTGCGGCACGCCGGCCCGTTCGGCATGGGCAACGCCACGCCCGTGTTCGCCGTGCGGGGCGTGGCCGTGGCGGATCACCGCGTCGTGGGCTCGGGCCACCTGAAGATGACGCTGGGGGCGTACGGGTCGCGGCTGGACGCCATCGGCTTCGGGATGGGCGAGCGCAGCAAGGAGCCGGGCTTTGGCTCGCAGCTTCTGGACGTGGCGTTCAAGCTGGAGGAGAACCACTTCAACGGCCGCACGACCGTCCAGGCCAAGCTCGTGGACTTTCGCCCGGCGGAGTAGGACGACCGCTGGATGCCGGATCATCGGCCTCCAGCCCCGGTTTGTCATCCTGAGGGGCCCTCACGATCCTTGCCCGCGCGTGATGCGTGCGGCCCCGAAGGATCTTGTCCGCGTGACTCGGAGCCAGCGAACCGGACGAACGCCGGCCCGCTGACATCCGGGCGTGAGGCAGGCGCCGAGCACGGGGGGAGAAGATCCTTCGGTCGGGCGCCACGGTCCTGTGCGAAGGCGTGGATCGCGCGGCGCCTCCCTCAGGAAATCAATTCGGCTGATGCCGATCCAGTTCTCCCCCTCCCCCGCGCAGCGGGGGCAGGGGGCGGGGGGAGGGGGCTCTCGCCCGTGGAAGACGCCCCGCCGACGTGCACGATCTCTCCTCGCGTAGTCGTGAGGACGGCGGGGTGGGGGCCGGTTGCTGCCGGCGCGATCTGACCTTCATCAACGAAGAGCCAGTTGCGAATCGTCGCGGGGGAGTGGGGGGGACGGCGGATCGCGGCGCCGCCGGGGCGGGCCACGCGGCCCACGACGGACCGCGTTCGCGAGGCGTGGATGAGCGCCGTCGCGGACTTTCTTCCCGGCGCGCGCGTGCTGGACCTGTTCGCCGGCAGCGGCGCGCTGGGGCTGGAGGCGCTCTCCCGCGGCGCCCAGCACGCCGTGTTCGTGGAGCAGGCCGCGCCCGCGCTGTCCGTGCTGCGCGCCAACCTGCAGTCGCTGGGCGCCGCCCCGCGCGCCGAGATCGTCAGGACGGACGCCGTGAAGTACGCGTCCGCGCTGCCGGCCGGCGCCTTTGACGTGGCGTTCGCCGATCCGCCGTACGGCCAGGGTTTCGCCGAAGCCCTGGCCGATGCATTTTCGCGCACGCCCTTCGCCGCGCTGCTGTGCATCGAGCACGGGCGCGGCGACCGGCTTCCCGAGCTGCCGGGCGCGCGCACGCGCCGCTACGGCGACACCTCCCTCACCTTCATCCCCGCGCCTGAATGAGCGCCGAGCGCATCGCGGTCTGCCCGGGATCGTTCGATCCCATCACGCTGGGCCACGTGGACATCATCCGCCGCAGCCTGCGCTTTGCCGACCGCGTGCTGGTGGCCGTTGCGTACAGCGCCACGCACGTCAAGAGCGGCATGTTCGGCGTGGACGAGCGCGTGGAGATGATCCGCGAGACCTTCGCCGGCGAGCCGCGGGTGCAGGCCGTCTCATTCCAGGGCTTGCTGGTGGACTTCGCGAAGGCGCAGGGCGCGGACATGGTGGTCCGGGGTCTGCGCGCCGTCTCCGACTTCGAGTACGAGTTCCAGATGGCGCTCATGAACCGCCGCCTGTGGGACGGGATGGAGACCGTGTTCCTGGCGCCGGACCTGGAGCACTCCTACCTGTCGTCGTCCCTCGTGCGGCAGATCGCCGCGCTCAAGGGCGACGTGTCGCCGTTTGTGCCCCAGAACGTGCTGCGGCGGCTGAACGAGCGGTTCGGGGGGGCGTCGTGAGCGGATTCGTGGAAAGCGTCCGCGCGCGGGCAAAGGCCAACCCGCGCCGCATCGTCCTGCCGGAGGGGATGGACGAGCGCACGCTGGTGGCCGCCGCCCAGCTGGCGCGGGACGGCCTCGCGCGGCCGACGGTGCTCGGCGGGCCGGAGATCGGCGCGGAGCTGCAGCGGCTGGGCGCCACGGGCGTGGAGCTGGTGGATCCCGCGCACGACCCGCGACGCCCCGCCCTGGCCGCGCGGCTGTACGAGCGCCGCAAGGCCAAGGGGATGACGGAGGAGGATGCGCATCGCCACACGGCGGACGTGCTGCTGTTCGGCGCGCTGCTGGTGGCGGCGGGAGAGATGGACGGGTGCGTCTCGGGCGCCGTCAACACCACGGGCGACGTGCTGCGGGCCGCGCTCTGGGCCGTGGGCCCGGCGGCCGGCATCAGGACCGTGTCGTCGTCGTTCTACATGGTGGTGCCGGACTTTCGCGGCCAGGGCACGGAGGTGCTCACGTACTCCGACGCCGCCGTGGTCCCCGACCCCACGGCCGAGCAGCTGGCCGACATCGCCGTGGCCGCCGCGGACGTCCGCCGCCGCGTCGTGGGAGACGACCCGCGCGTGGCCTTTCTCTCCTATTCCACGAAGGGGAGCGCGGAGGGCCCGACCATCGACGAGGTGCGGCAGGCGCTGGAGATCTTCAGGCAAAAGGCGCCCGGCATTCCCGTGGACGGCGAGATGCAGGTGGACGCCGCGCTCATCGAGAGCATCGGCCAGCGCAAGTCGCCGGGCTCGCCCGTGGCCGGCCGCGCCAACGTGCTGATCTTTCCCAACCTGGACGCGGGGAACATCGCCTACAAGCTCACGCAGCGCCTGGCGCACGCGGAGGCCGTCGGCCCCATCGTGCAGGGGCTGGCGCGGCCGTGCAATGACCTGTCGCGCGGCGCCACGCCGGACGACGTGGTGAACGTCGCCTGCATCACGGGCCTGCTCGCCGGCTGATCCGCATCGATCCGCCTCTTCCGCTGCCGCACGACGATCGTCACCCGGGGGGAGCCCCTCCGCTCCGCCGGGTGGCGCATCGGCCGATACTCCATCCGATCCGCCGTCATCCCCATCATCCGCGGTCCATCCGTCCCATGAAGATCATCCTCCGCACGCTCTTCGTCCTCCTGGCGCTTACTGTGCTCCCCCGCGTGGCGCCGGCGCAGACGTTCACGTACCAGGGTCTGCAGTGGGGCGAGCCGCGGGCGCGCGTGGTGTCCGTCTTTCGCGGGCTGGGATACGAGCTGCGCGACGAGGAGGAGGGCCGGCTGTACTTCTGGGCCGAGGGTGAGCCCAGCACCATCGCCGTGCTGGGTCCGGAGCGGCGGCTGGTGGCGGTGATGGTGATCAACGAGGGGAGCGCGCGGCAGGCGCGGATGCTGTACCACGCGCTGACGGACAGCGTGCGCGGCCGCGTGGGCGCGCCGACGACGGAGACGGACTCCGCGCAGTACTGAGACGCGGGCACGTCCGCGCTGACGGTGGTGCTGGCGGGGCCGGTAGAGAACAGCCCGCAGTCCGCCGTGAACGTGCTCTTCAGCGGCCCGGGGTGGGAGGAGGTGCGCGATGGGACGCGGCGGGCGCCGTCCGCCGGCGGGTTCCCGCCCATCGACGAGACGCGCTGGCTGGTGGCGTACGAGGGCGCGGGCCGGCGCGTGTCGGTGGACCGGACGCGCTTGACGGCGCTGGGCAACGACGTATTCCGCGTGTGGGAGAAGTGGGAGGCCGAGGCGCCCCTGCAGGACAGCGAGGGCGAGTGGTACGACGCCACGCTGACGCGCGTGGACTACGACTGCCGTGGGCTGCGGATGCGGATGATCGAGGTGACCACGTACAACGGCGGCCGGGTGATCGACACGGTGGAGATTGCTCCCGCGCGGCAGGAGTGGGACAGCGCCGTCCCCGAGTCCATCGGCGAGCGGACGATGCGCGCCGCCTGCCCCGTGCTCCGCGCCCGCCGCTGAAGCATCCCGTATCCCCGGATCGGCCGAAACCCGGCCTCCCCGCGCGGAAGCCGGCCCGGGCAGGGGATGGGGTACTCTGCTGCCTCTGCTCCCTCTGCGTGAAAA
>NZ_DASURI010000602.1:0-7616 GCF_036280135.1 Longimicrobium sp. | reverse complement strand
GGCGGTACCTGCTCCGCAGCTACGCGGTGGAGCGGGCCCGCCGCACATCTCCGGAGACACATTCGCTCGAGAGGGTACGCGGCTCCTGGCCGCGGGGGCGAAAAGGTCCCGGGATCCGTGTTTCTTGCGCCGCCATCCGGGCCGAGATAACTATGCCTTTCGTCTGTTCATCGGCAAAGAAGCGTCGTTTTCGGGTCACGTTTTCGCTGGCTGACCATCGTGATGAAGGAGGGCTTCAATGGAACCGGAAATCGCTGCCGCGCTGCTTTCGCCCGTGGGCGGGCTGTTGCTGTACTTCGTCATCCATCTGCTGACGTTTGACTGGATGACCCCCATCGATCGGGCAATCACGGCCGCGGAGAGCCACCAGCTCCGGGGAAACCAGGTCCACTATCGCAATTGCCAGCGGAGGCGGCTGGGCCTGCGGTTGAGCATCATGGCGGACGTGTACGGTCCGGAGGGGGGAGTGTACGTCATCCTAATCAATCGCAAAGGAACCATCCTCGGCATCCGGCGCCTGAACGGCTGGAGGGCGCTGCCCAGGCAGGGAGACGGAAAGGGCGGGGCACGGCGTACGCCGGCGCGGCACCGGTCGTGAGGCCCCGAACGAAACTCTTGCTTCCCCAATCCGTCGGGATTAGCGTAACAGAACGTTGCAGGGCCGTCATTTATGCAGTGGACCGGGCACACTTTGAAAGGGACCCCTCCTAATCGGTTCCCGCGCCCGGAGATGATTCGCAGTTCAACCCGGTTAATGAGCCATGCCCCGGATCATGATCTCGAGGCACGCCTTTTCGTCCCTCCTGGCGTCCTCCCTTGCCCTTGCCGTCTGCGCGTGCGGCCCCGATGACCGCGTCTCCGCGGTCGCCTGCACACAGGTTCCCCTCCACTACCACATCGCGGTAGACCGCTCCGGGTCAATGGCCCGGGAGTGGCCCACGACCCTCGGGAGCGTCGAAACCGCCATCCGGCACGTGCCGGCTGGCGCCCAGCTGCACGTCTATACGTTCGCGGACGACGTGGAGCGGGTGGGAACGTGGACGGTCCAGGGCGGCTCGCGCGACAGCCTCGCCAGGGAGGTGCGGAGCCGGATGGGCCCTGCCGCCGGGCCCCAAAGCCAGACGCACATCTACGCCATGGCGGATACGCTCGCCGCGCGGATGGAGACGGAACGGGACGCCCGGCACGTCGTCTTCTTCGTATCCGACGAGCAGGAAGACGATCCCGCGTACCCCGATTCCGAGCGGCGCCGGGTAGACCAGCGGTGGAGGGACCTGGGGCCGCGCATCCCGTCCTCCATCCGCGTGAGCGCGGTCCGGCTGGGGCAGTGGGACACGTTCCGTCGCATCGTGCCGCAGGCCCGGCCCACCGAGGTCGCGGAGATTAGCACGTTCGGCAGGGTCATCGCGCGGGAGATCGAGAACGATTCGTTCGCCCTCCAGCGCCAGCGCGAGCGCGCCGAGCCGCAGCTTTCCGCGAGCCTCGTTTCGCCGCCGCAGCGCATTCCGTTCTCCGGCGGCGAGGTGGAGCTGGCGGTTACCTCCAGCGCCCGGTGCGGCGTCTACCACCTGGCGGACGGCACCCGGGTAGGCCCGGGAGAAACGGTCATCCTGCGCCGGCACGTCGAGTCGCCGTTGAGCTGGGCCGACGGCTTCTGGGGCGGCGCGTCGGGGCCGGTGGCGGTGTCCAGCGTGCTGGACGACGGGTTCCTGCGCCCGCGCGTCGCGCGGTACGTCCCGGCGCCCGGCGCGGGCTCGGGCGACACGACGTACGCGGCGGGCGGGCACGCGCTGCGGGCCGCCGGCGGGGACCTGGTGTTCCTTCCCATCAACGGGTGGCTGCGGCGGTTCCTTCCCATCGCCGCCCTGCTCGTGGCGGCGCTGGCCGCCGCGCTGCGCGGCCTTCGGCCGCGGGGCGGAACCCTGTGGCGCACCTACAAGCTCGATCCGGCCACCGGAACCGAGGATCTTTACGCGGCGCGCGCGGGCAAGGAACAGGAGCTGGCGCGGCTCCCGGGCCGCCCGGGCATCGCCGTACGTCTCGCGCGCGTCTCGCCCTGGAGCGATCCCCGCAAGAAGGTCCTGGCCATTCGCGTGGTCGGCGAGGGGGCGGTGGGGGTTGCCCGGCAGGACCGCGAAACGGGCGAATACCACGTGGACTGGCTTCGTGCCGAAGAGACCGCGCAGGTGAGCGAGTCCGCGTTCATTCTCCTGGGCGAGGCCGGCGCCGAACGGCCCCGTACGCTCAAGGACGGCACGCCGGAGCTGTACCCTGGATACGAGTGGAAGCCTTGATTGGAGCTGAATTCAATGGAGGAGAACGTCGTGGAAGGCATTGACCTGAAGTCCCCCCGCACGCTTGGCGACATCGATCCGACCGTGTTCATCGCGCTGGGAGGCGCCGGCGGGCACGTGCTGGGCAGGGTCCGGCGCATCTTCCAGGAGGAGTTCGCGGACGAGCTGGACGGCGGCGGCGCCTCGCCGCTGCAGTTTCTTTTGCTGGACGCCGACGATTTCGACAAGCTCCCCGAGGAGGTAAAGGCCAACCTCCCCGACCGGGAAGACGACTTTCTCTCCCTGAGCCACTTCAACCCCAACCGCTACGCGCGGCGCCAGCTGGAGATCCCCGACAGCGACCTTCACCGCTGGTTTGACCGCCGGGCGCTCCGATTCCTGGAGGACGGGATCATCCGCGACGGCGCCAGCCGCCTGCGCATGCTGGGGCGGCTGTGCCTGCACTACAGCTACCGCGAGGTGGAGCAGCGAATCCGGGCCAAGCTGCAGAAGGCCGCCGACGCCGACGTGCATCGCACCCTCACCCGCGTGCGTCCCGAGCCGCGGCCCCTTCGCGTCTTCATCATCGCCAGCAGCTGCGGGGGCACGGGGAGCGCGGCGTTCCTGGACGTGGCGGCCATGGTCAACCGCATCGCGCGCGAGCGGGGAACCACGCCCAGCGTGACCGGGTTCGTGTTCCTCCCGTTTCCGTTCATCGAGGCGAACGCGCAGATCGACTCCGCGCTCGAGGCGTTCTACCAGCACAACGCCTGGGCGTTCTTCGAGGAGCTCAACCACCTGCTGCTGCACCCGGAGCGCGTCTCCGAGTTCGTGCTGGACCTGGACCGCCCCGACGGCCGCCCGCCCCGCGCCCATGGATTCACGGGCGAGCTGTTCCGGACGATCTACCTGCTGAACGACCAGATCCCCACGGTGGGCCGGATGTACTTCCCCCAGATGTACGCCTACACGGCCAAGGGGATCTTCGACCTCTTTCTCGCGCCCGACGAGGGGACGATCCAGTCCCACTACAGCAACATCAAGACGAAGCTGGGCGAGACCGACCGCATCCACGGGCAGCTCAAGCGGTTCGCGACGTTCGGCTATGCCGAGTACCGCCTGCGCACCGGCAGCCTCGCCGAGGCCCTGGCGACCCGGGCCGTGGAGCGGACGTGGGCGAACCTCACGTCGTCCCCGGAGAAGGAGGGGGCCGAGGCGGCCGCGGCCGCGCAGCTCGGGGACCTTGTCGACCGCACGGTGCAGAAGATTCGCCACCAGGCCTGCGACTGGGCGCTGCCCATCGGCAACGCCGCGAAGCACGTCACGGAGGCTCGTGGCACGGAAGCGCTCCAGGGGATCGCCTCCGGCCGGTTCACCTTCGCGCAGAACGCCTGGGAAGCGCGGCGCGCGGAGCTCCCCGGGCCAGCGGAGGTGCTGGGCGCTCTGCAGGGAGAGATCGCCGCGGCGCTCGACGCGAGGCTGGAATGGCCCCCGCTGGGCGTCCAGCGGGAGATCGGGGTCCTGGAAGGGTTGCGCGCGCGGATCCGCGGGCAGGCGGAGGCGCTGCGGGTCGACAAGCCCGGGGCCCTGACCGTAGACCCGGAAATCGTGACGGCGCAGGGCAACGTCTCGGCCCTGGCCGGGCGAATCGGCAGGCGCGGACGATGGGGAATCCGGAGAGCGGCGGATGCCGTCTCCAAGCCGGACTTCATCATCGAGATGGAAAGCTACTTCAAGACGCTTCGGACCGCCGTGGACCAGCGCCAGGAAGCCGAGATCCGCCTGCGGATCGCCGCCGTCCTGGACGAGATCGCGCGGGACGGGGGATGGCTCTCCGGCCGCGTCGAAGCCCTCCGCAAGCTGACCGAGGCCCTCAACCGCCCGGAGCGCGGCAGGGCCGGGGAGGGGTTCTCCGAGGCCATCCCCACCGTCCGGTTGTTTCCATCGGACGAGGAAGTGGCCCGCGAGGCCGCCGCGCGGCTGGAGCGAACGCGGTCCGAGGTGGGACGCGTGGTGGAGCAGGCGGAGCGGGAGTGCTGGAAGCGGTTCGTGGAAGCGCCCGGGGAGCATACGCCCCAGGGGGCGGCGCGGCTTCACCGCGACCTGCGGCGGGTCTGGCGCACGGAGATCGAGACGCTGCCGGAGCTGGCCTCCACGCGCGAGATGCGCGACCCGCTGGCGGCCGGCGCCCCCCGCGAGGCGGGCGAGCACCTGCGGGAGCTCGTGGCCATGTCCCACCCGGCGTGCCCCGTGGAGCGCACGGGGCTTCACCCGGCCGACACCATCGCGCAGATCCCCTCCGTGACCTGGCCGTGGAGCGTGGAGCACAAGGGGCGGGTCCTGAAGACGCTGGGCATCACGTTCGACGCGGGCGTGGCCCGCTCCGGGGAGCGAAAGAAGCGCGTCTCCGTGCTGCAGGCGTGGTACGGCTTTGCCTCGCGCGCGCTGGAGGGGATGGAGGCGCTGCGCCGCAGCTACCTGGAGCGGCACCGGGGCACCTCGCTTCCCCACATCCACGCGGCGTGGAACGACCGGGGCGTGGGCTGCGCCGCGGAGGGCCTGGTTCGCCTGTCGGACGAGGACGTGCTGCTCGCGGCGCGCGCCCTCGCCATCTCGTACCGGCCCGCCACGGCGCAGGCCGCGACGGCGCACGCGGGGGAGACCCCGGTTTCCGGGGCGGCGCCCGGGGGCGATGCGTCCGTGGGACAGCGAATCGCGCTTCCCGGGATCCGCATCGTGCGCGACCCCCGCGACGCGGCCCCCTTCTACCTGGTGATGTACGACCAGACGGGCGGCCGCACCACGCTGCGCTGGCGCGACGTGCGCCCCGTGTCGGGCCACCGGCAGACGTGGGAGATGGTCTACGGCGATGCCCCGGCATCCGCCGGGTGCGGCGGCGTGGAGAGCGGCGTCCTTGCCCCGGCCGGGCTGGACCTGGAGCGGGACCTCGTCGCCTACCTGGGGTCGGAGGTTCGTCCGCGGCACGCCGAGTTCCTGGCGGGCCTGGACCGGCTGGAGCGCGCGTCGGCGGAGAACGAGGCCTACCTCGAGACGTATCGCGCATACCTCGCGCACCTCGAGGCGCTAGTCCGAAAGGAAGAGGAACGGGGACGCGAGCTGCACCTCCCCATCCTGCGCCGCCTGGTGGACGCGTTGCACCGGCACGTCCGCGGCCTCACCCTCGACGAGAGCATTCCCCTGTGAGCACAGTGCCTTCCGTTTCGCCCCACGTGCACCCCGGACTCGTGCTCCTGGTGGCGGAGCCCGTGGCCCGGCAGCCGGCCGACGAGTTCCTTCGCGCCCTGCGCGCCCGCCTGGGCGACAATCCCACGGTGGGCGTGCTGGACTTTCGCGAGCTTCGCGCGGGCGGCTTTCCGCCCGCGCCCGCCAGCTTCCTGGGCCAGGTGAAGTTCGAGCGGTGGCTGGCCGACCGCGCGACGGACGTGCTGCGGGCCTCCGGGGCCGTACGCTCCGCACACGGAAAGTTCCTGGTGACGGTCGTGGGGCTGCTGTGCGAGGAGTCGTCGCGCCGGTACTCCGTTTCCGTGCTGCCCTACATCCAGAACGCGTTCCGCCGCATCGCCCTGCCGGCGGGGATCGAGCCCTCCATCGTGGGCGTCTCCGTCCTCCCCGAGCGGTGGACCTCGCTGGAGGCGGCGGGCCTCTTCGCGTGGCTCAAGGAGTTCAACGGTGCGCTGCGGCTGGCGGGGCGGCCGGGAATGCCCCGCTACACCATGGCCACCGTCATCGCCCGCGCGCGCGCCACGGACCGCGACGAGGAAGAGGCCGTCACCGAGCCCGAGACCGAGCTCGCGCGCGCCGCGGCCGAGTTCACGGCCGCCTGCCATACGTCGGGGGTGGTGGACTGGGCCCGCGCGAACGAGCGGGGCCGCGCGAACGGCACCCACTTTCACACGTACGGGATCACGTCCCTCAGCGAATCGGACCTGCGCGTGCAGGTGGAGCTGAGCCAGGTGCTCTGGCCGGTGCTGCGCGACGTGCGTCCCCGGAGCGGCCGGGCGGTCACGCGTGCCCTGGTGGGCGCTTCCGACTTCGCCGAGCCCTACCTGGAGGGGTGGGAGCGGATCCCCGCGGCCCGGGTGGCGGGCGGCCGCGCCTGGCTCCTGCGGATGGCGGCGGGGCTGCAGCCGGAGGACCTGATCGGCGCCGAGGAGTGGCGGTTTCGCTACGACCGGCTGCCCGTGGCGACGCGGGCGTCGCTGCACGGCATTCACGAGGCGCTCGACTGGCCGGACCCCCTGACGCGTCCCGCGCCCGCTTCCACCCCCCAACCGGAGCCTCTCGCCGTATGAAAGCCGTGCTGGAGGGGCGCGACGTCCCCCGTAGCGGGCAGCGCCGGATCTGCCCCGCCGTGATGATCCTGCTGGACGACGACGTGGCCGGGCTCGGCGCCGACCTCGCCCTGGAGATGGCCCGCTGGCACCCGGATGCGCTGGCGTTCTCCACGGCCGTGCGCATGACGGGACGCGAGGGCGAGGACCGCCGCCGGCGCCTGGTGCGCGTGGGGATGGAAGCCGTGACCGACGTGGTGGCACGCCGCGACGTGCTGCAGCGGGGGCACTTCGTGGAAGACACCATCCGGGTGTTCGTCGTCTTTTCCGCCGGGGGAACGCTCCCCGACGGCGGGCTGTCGAAGGTGCTGCAGACCGTGCACCGCGTGGCCGCCGAGTTCTTTGACCAGACGCGGCTGGAGGTGCACGCCCTGGTGTTCCTCCCGGACCTGGCGGACCCGTGGGAGCGCGAGCTGCGGTACCGCGACGCCTACCTCAAGCTCCTGGAGGTGGACGAAGCCGGGGGGACGGACCGGGCCCTCGCGCACCGGCCCCACTCGTCGTTCGACCACCGGTGGTTCGTGGACTCGCGGACGCGGGCGGGCGGGCACGCGGGGCGGCTGTCCGACGTGCGCTCGCCCGTCGCCGAGTTCCTGGCCGTGCTCCTGGACGGCCGCGACGAGGGCCCCGCCGCGGCGGCCCTCCAGGCGCGGGAGCAGCTCCGCGCCTGGTCCCGCGAACGGCACTCGGCGTACAGCACCTTTGGCCTGGCCGTGCTGTTCCACTACCCCGACATGCTGCTGCGCGCCCTGTCGTGCTACGCGGGCGAGCGATACCTGGCCGCGTACCTGGGGCGGGTGGCGGCCGTCCACACCCACGCGCCCGACGCGCTCGACGTGCTGCCGGCGGAGCCCGCCGCCGAGGCGGACTTCGCGCAGGTGCTTCGCGACTGGAGCGACCGCATCCGCGCGCAGGTCGCCGGCGGCATCCTGTCCGACCTGGCGGGGTCCGTGCGGCTGGGCGCGGAGGAGCGGACGCGCCAGTCCGCCCA
>NZ_DASURI010000601.1:0-3853 GCF_036280135.1 Longimicrobium sp. | reverse complement strand
GGCGGAGGCGAAGGATTCCTTCGTACCTTCGTACCAAAAGGAACGGGCCCGGACGCGAACGTCCGGGCCCGACCCACACGGCGCCGTGAGGCGCGGTGATTACATGGAGGCGCTGTCGCCCTTCATGGTGTCGCCGGCCGGCATGGTGGCCGCGGCGCCCGTGCTGTCCATCGGCGTCGTGGCCGGGGCGGCCATCGTGGTGTCGGCCGGGGGCGTCACCACGGGCGCCGTCTCGGCGGCCGGGGCCACGGTGGTGGTGTCCTCGGTGGTGGCCGTCTCGCTGTCGCCGCCGCCGCAGGCCGCCAGGGCCAGGATGCCAAAGGTCGCGATGAGCTTCTTCATCGTAGTGTGCCTTTCAGTTCGTCAGGGAAGGCCGGCGCGCGTGGTGCGCGCCGGCCGGAGGTCCAGCTCAGTGCGCGGCGGTGTCCGTCGTCGCCGTCGTCGCCTGGCCCTGCGTGGTGTCCTGCGTCACCGTCGTGGTGGTGGTCACCGTGTCGGTGGTCGGGACGACCGTGGGCTGGCTCACCGTGTCGGTGCCCTGCACCGTGGTGGTGGTCGTGTCGGCCGCCACCGTGGCGCCCTCGCCCTCGGCCGCATCGTCGCCGCCGCACGCCGCCAGGAGGGCCAGCGCCGCGATGGAAAGGAACTTCTTCATGGTCGTAGCTCCGTTGCCTTGTGGTTTTGAAGCACCCGGCCCCAGGGCCGGCCGCCGGTCCGCGCCGTTGCGCGGTCGGCCCCGTAGTTTGGCAACGGACATGCCGCATGTGCCCAACGCGGCCGCAGTGGCGAAAATCGGCGCCGCTGCTTAGTTTTCCAGCGTTCGCCCCGGTTCCGGCGCCCCTGTTCGGGGCATTCGGAAGAGTTCCTGACTGTTCACTGAACACACCCGCGCTGTTCAGTGAACATCGGCCGGACGAACGGACCCTCCCCGGACGCAGACCATGAGAGGCCTTTCGCTCCGCGCCAAGGTGTTCCTGATGTTCGCCGCCACGTCGCTGCTGATCGTGGCGCCGGCGCTGCTGCTCATTGCCCGCGCGGTGGAGCGCGGCGTGTACGAGCGCGCGCGCGAGGAGCTCAGCAGCGCCGAGGTCTCCATGCTGGCGCAGTGGGAGACGAGCGAGCAGGCGCTCCTGCGCGCGGCGCAGCTGGCGACGCTGGACTCGGCCACGCTGCGGGCGTGGTCGCGGGGGCAGTACCCGCAGGTGGAGCGGCGGATGACGGCCAACCTGAACAAGGACGACCGTCCCATCGCCATCGACAGCACGGGCGCCTCGCGCGTGGGGCCGCGGCTGGACGCGCGGGCCATTGCCACGGGGCAGCGCGAGGCCACCACCATCATCGCCCTGCCGGACGGGTGGAGCACGCCCATCCGCTTTGCCCTCGCCACCGTGGAGGTCGACACCCTGCGGCTGGGCCAGGCCGGCGTGGGCACGCCCCTGGCCGCCAAGGCCATCAAGAAGAACCTGGGCGCCAAGTCCGACGTGGCCCTCCTGGTGGGCGACTCGCTGGTGGACACCACGCTGCCGGACAGCGTGCGGCGCCTGCTGGACCGCGGCGAGCTGCGGCTGATGGTCTCCGCGGGGGGCGGGCCGCGGCAGGTGGACGCCGAGCAGGCGTACATGGCGGCGCCCGTGACCCTGCCGGCGGGCGGGCTGCCCCTGACGGCCATCCTGCTGCGGCCCATCGCGCAGGAGCTGGAGGTGGCCACGGCCATCAAGCGCTCGCTGTTCGGCATCGGGTTCGCGGCGGTGGTGCTGGCGCTGGCCCTGGCGGCGCTCGTGTCGCGCATCGTGGCGCGGCCCACGCAGGCCCTGGCCGATGCGTCGGCGCGCATGGCCCGCGGCGACTTCGCGGCGCCCCTGCCGCGCGCCGGCGCGGACGAGATCGGCCAGCTGGCGCGGGCGTTCGGCGAGATGCGGCGCGCCATCGCCGATCGCGAGGCGCGGCTGCGCAGCGCCCAGGCGGAGATGATCCACCGCGAGAAGCTGGCGGCCATGGGCCGGCTGGTGGCGCAGCTGAGCCACGAGATCAACAATCCCATCTACAACATCCAGAACTGCCTGGAGGCCCTGGAGCGGCGCGGCGACCCGGCGGATCCCAACCGCGAGTTCCTTACGCTGGCACAGGAGGAGCTGGCGCGGATGGCGTCGCTCACGCGGCGACTGCTGGACCAGAGCCGTCCCCAGAGCGACGCCAGCAGCCTGCTGAACCTGAACGCGCTGGTGAGCCGCGTGCTCACGCTGGCGCGGCAGGAGATGGAGGCGCGCGGGGTGGACGTGGTGGCGGAGCTGGCGCCGGACCTGCCGCCCGTGGTGGCGCACCCCGAGGCCATCCAGCAGGTGCTGGCGAACCTGGTGGCCAACGCGGGCGACGCCATGCCCGGGGGCGGCCGGCTGCGCGTGGCCACGCGGTCCGACGGCGACGCGGTGGAGGTGGTGGTGGAGGACACGGGCGCGGGGATCAGCGAAACGGACCTGCCGCACATCTTCGAGGCGTTCTACACGACCAAGCCGGGCGTGACGGGGATCGGGCTGGGACTGTTCGTCTCGGAGGGGATCATCCGGGGGCACCGCGGGCGCATCGACGTGGAGAGCACGCCGGGGCGGGGCAGCCGCTTCGTCATCCGCCTGCCGCGCGAGACGCTGGACGAGAGCATCTCGCTGGAGGACGCCGGCGCGCGGGCGGAGCCGGCGGTCGCGGCGGACTGAGGGGCCCTCACCCGCTCGCTGTCGCTCGCACCCTCTCCCGCAAACTGCGCGGGAGAGGGTATACACTTCGAACGGGTCCCGGGACGCGTAGCGACCTTCCCGTCAAGCGCAGGTCTCCCCCTCCCCCGCGAAGCGGGGGCAGGGGGTCGGGGGGAGGGGGCCCTCCGCGGGCGAGAGACACTCCGCCGCAGCGCGCGCAGACGGCGGTCGGTCCGTCGCGTGAGGGATGCGCGCCCGGAACTGCAGTGCGAAAGTGCGAAAGTGCGGGAGTGCGGGAGTGACAACCGTCAGCCCAAACCGCCGGCCGAAGCAGTTCAAGAAGTTGCAGTTCCTACATCACGAGACGAAAGCGATTCGATGCCGGACACCGCGCGCATCCTGATCATCGACGACGACCGCGCCTTTCGCGTGGGCACCGGCGCCCTGCTGGCCGACGAGGGCTACGAGGTGACGGCCGCCGCCAGCGGCAACGAAGGCCTGGAGCGGCTGCGCGACGACCGCTTCGACATGGTGCTGCTGGACCTGCGCATGGAAGGGCGCACGGGGCTGTCCGTGCTGGAGGAGCTGCGCCAGGGCGGCAACGACATCCCCGTGCTCATGCTGACGGGCTTTGCCACGGTGGACAGCGCCGTGGCCGCCCTCAAGCTGGGCGCGGACGACTACCTCACCAAGCCCTGCGACAACGCGCTGCTGCGCTCCAAGATCAAGTCCATCCTGGCGCGCCGCGAGCCCGTGCTGGGCGACGGGGCTCTGCGCATCGTGGGCGCCAGCAGCAAGATGCGCGAGGTCAAGAAGGCCATCGCGCGCGTGGCGCCCACGGAAAGCACCGTCCTGCTGCGCGGCGCCACCGGCACGGGCAAGGAGCTCATCGCCCGCGCCCTGCACGAGGAAAGCCCCCGCCGCTCGCGCCCGTACCTGGCCGTCAACTGCTCGGCGCTGGCCGAGGGGCTGCTGGAGTCGGAGCTCTTTGGCCACGCCCGCGGCGCGTTCACGGGCGCCGTCAACGAGCGCAAGGGCCTGTTCGAGGAGGCCAACGGCGGCACGGTGTTCCTGGACGAGATCGGCGACGTGTCGCCCGCCATGCAGGCCAAGCTCCTTCGCGTGCTGCAGGAGCGCGAGATCGTGCGGGTTGGAGAAAACAGACC
>NZ_DASURI010000600.1:0-8248 GCF_036280135.1 Longimicrobium sp. | reverse complement strand
GATGGGCGGGTTCGCGCCGGGAGCAGCCCGCCCCTCTCCCGGCCTCTCCCCGCTCGTTTCTCGCGGAGAGAGGAGACCCGCGCTGACGCGACTTGAACACCGTGCAGGATCTCGCCTTCTCGCCAACCCCTCCCCCGAAGTTGGGGGAGGGGTCGACGCCGAGCCGCGAGGAACGAGCGGCGCAGGCGGCGGGGGAGAGGGCCCCCCGTCGCGCAGCGACGGCCATCCGTCGCCACGCGGGCTTCGCCACGCGCGCGAGTGCCTGTTCGAAGTGTATACCCTCTCCCGCGCAGTTTGCGGGAGAGGGTGCGAGCCTGGGCGAGCGGGGGAGGGCCCATGCCTGACGCGCTCGCCATCGTGGGCCCCACGGGCACGGGCAAGACGGCGCTGTCCATCGAGGTGGCGCGGCGGCTGGACGGCGAGGTCATCTCCATGGACTCGCGGTCCGTCTTCCGCGGCATGGACATCGGCACGGCCAAGCCCACGGTGGAGGAACGGGCCGAGATCCCGCACTGGGGCATCGACATCGCCGAGCCCTCGGAGCGCTTCAACGCCGCGCGCTGGGCAGACTACGCGCGGCAAAAGATCGCCGAGATCCGCGGCCGCGGGCGCGTGCCCCTGCTGGTGGGCGGCACCGGCTTCTTTCTCCGCGCGCTCACGCATCCCATCTTCCAGGAGCCGGAGCTGGACGCGGAGCGCCGCAAGCGCCTGCACGCCTGGATGGACCGGCAGACGGACGAGGAGCTGCACCGCTGGGTGGGGGCCCTGGACCCGGAATCCGCCGAGCGGCTGCGGACGTGGGGCGGACGCCAGCGGCTGATGCGCGCCATCGAGGTGCCCCTGCTCACGGGCCGCACGCTGCCGTGGTGGCACCGCAACGCGCCGCCGGCGGATCCGCCCGTGCCCGTCGTCCCGTTCGTGCTGGAGGTGCCGCGCGAGCGCCTGTGGGCCGGCATCGACCGGCGCGTGACGGAGATGGTAGACGCGGGACTGCTCGACGAGGTGCGCGGCCTCGTCGCCAGGTACGGCGAGCACGCCCCGGGGCTCAACGCCCACGCGTACATCGAGCTGTTCCCGTACTTTCGCGGCGAGCGCACGCTGGACGAGGCGCTGGACCTGGCGCGCAAGAACACGCGCGACTACACCAAGCGCCAGCTCACGTGGTTCCGCAAGCAGCTCCCCGACGGCGCCGTCTGGCTGGACGCCACGCGGCCGCGCGCGGAGCTGGTGGACGAGATCGTCGCCGCGTGGAACCGGGCGGCAGGGTAGGACGGTACCTAAGGGGCGGCCTCCAGCCGGAGCGGCTGAAGCCGCCGCAACGACTGCGGAAAGCCTCACAAACTGCGTGAGGCTTCAACAGCTGGTATTTGGCTCCAGGTGCACACAGACGCGTTGCGCTGGGGCAGTCCGCGCAGGCGGACTTTGTGCTTTTCCAGCGGCGAATTCATTCGCTCCGACTGAGAGTCGGCCGTACCGGATCAGATCCGCAAGCACCGCCTTGCCGTCGGCTGGACGCAGGTGTATTGGTGCGAACGGACGTGCTGGCAGCCGCCGTTACTTTCGCACTCCCGCACTCTCGCACTTTCGCACTGCCGTTAGATGAAGATCGGCATCACCTGCTATCCCACGTACGGCGGCTCCGGCGCCATCGCCACGGAGCTGGGCATCGAGCTGGCCCAGCGCGGGCACGAGATCCACTTCATCTCGTACGCCCAGCCGTTTCGCCTGCCGCACTTCATGGAGCGCGTGTACTTCCACGAGGTGGAGACCACGCGCTACCCGCTGTTCGAGCACAACAACTACTCGCTGTCGCTGGCGGCGATGATGCACGAGGTAGCCATCCGCGCAAAGCTGGACCTGCTGCACGTGCACTACGCCATCCCCCACGCCACCAGCGCGTGGATCGCCCGGGAGATGCTGGGCGACCGGTACCCCCTCAAGATCGTGACGACGCTGCACGGCACCGACATCACGCTCGTGGGGCAGGAGCGCAGCTACTTCGACATCACCCGCTTTTCCATCCAGAAGTCCGACGGCATCACGGCCGTTTCCGACTACCTCAAGCGCGAGACGGTGGACCGGTTCGACGTGCGCGCCGACAGCATCGAGGTCATCCACAACTTCGTGGAGCCCCGGCTGTACGACCGCTCGGCGTACAAGTGCCACAAGGACGCGTTCCTGCCGCCGGGCGAGATGCTGGTGATGCACGTCTCCAACTTTCGCCCCGTCAAGCGCATCGCCGACGTCGTCCGCATCTTCGCGCGCATCCACAAGCAGGTGCCCTCCAAGCTCGTCTTTGTGGGCGACGGCCCCGAGCGGCCCGTCGCCACGGCCGAGGCGGACGCGCTGGGCATCACGGACCGCGTGATCTTCCTGGGCAAGCAGGACTCCGTGGCCGAGCTGCTGGCCTGCGCCGACCTCCTTCTCCTCCCCTCCGCCAGCGAGTCGTTCGGCCTCGTGGCGCTGGAGGCCATGGCGGCCGGCGTACCCGTGGTGGCCACGCGCGCGGGCGGCATTCCCGAGGTGGTGGAGGAGGACGTCACGGGCCACATGGGCGACGTGGGCGACGTGGAGACCATGGCCGACGCCGCCGTCAGCATCCTGGCGGACGACCGCACGTGGGTGCGGATGAGCAACGCCGCGCGGCAGATCGCCGTGGAGCGGTTCGGCGCGGACGTGATCGTGCCCCAGTACGAGCGCTACTATGAGCGGGTGATCGCGGGCGATGCGTCCGCGCCCGCCGAGCCGCAGCTGGCCGCCGGAGGAGACGACTGATGCTGACCCGCGACGCCATTGCGCTCATCGACGCGGCCCTGGACGAGGACGTGGGCCCGGGCGACTTCACGACCCTGTGGACGGTGCCGGAGGCGCGCCGGGCCGAGGCGCGCATCGTGGCCAAGCAGCCCGGCGTGATCGCCGGCAGCGAGGTGGCCGCGGAGGTGTTTCGCCGCGTGGACCCGTCGCTGGAGATCCACGTCGACGCGCCCGACGGCACGGCCGTGGAGCCGGGCGACCGGGCGATGACCGTCCGCGGCTCCGCGCGGTCCATCCTCACGGCGGAGCGGACGGCGCTCAACTTCATGCAGCGGCTGAGCGGCGTGGCGACCGTCGCGCGCACGTACACGCGGGCGGTCGCCGGCACCTCCGCGCGGGTGATCGACACGCGCAAGACCACGCCGGGGATGCGCCGGCTGGAAAAGGCGGCCGTGCTGGCCGGCGGCGGCGCCAACCACCGCGTGGGCCTGCACGACATGGTGATGATCAAGGACAACCACATCGCGGCCGCCGGCGGGATCACCGCGGCGGTGGAGGCCGTCCGCGCGCGCAACGACCGCGGCCTGCGCGTGGAGGTGGAGACGACGGGGCTGGAGGAGGTGCGCGAGGCGCTGGCGGCCGGTGTGGACCGCATCATGTTCGACAACATGACGCCGGATCAGATCCGCGCCGCCCTGGATCTGCTGGCGGATGCCGATCCGCGGCCGGAGACGGAGGCGTCCGGCGGCATCACCCTGCAGACCATCGCCGAGTACGCACGGACGGGCGTGGACTTCATCTCCATCGGCGCGCTCACGCACTCGGCGCCGTCGCTGGACCTGTCGCTGCAGCTGCGCGCGGAGTCGTGACGGACTCGCGGATCGCGGACCGCTGGGAGGGCGCGGGGGCGGACGAGCTGGCGGCGCGCTGGGGCCTGCCCGGCGTGCACCTGTACGCCCGCATCGGCTCCACGAACGACGCGGCGCGGGCCCTGGCGGACGCCGGTGCGCCCCACGGCACGCTCGTCCTGGCGGAGGAGCAGACGGCGGGGCGGGGCAGGGGCGGCCGCGCGTGGTCGTCGCCGGCGGGGCTGGGCGCGTGGATGTCGATGGTCACGCGCCCGTCGACCCTGGCCGCGCCGGGGCTGCTCCCCATCCTCGTGGGCCTGGCGGCGGCGGACGCCATCGATCCGTTCATCCGCCCCGTCGTCACGCAGGTCAAGTGGCCCAACGACCTGCACCTGGCCGGGCGCAAGATCGCCGGCATCCTGTGCGAGGGCAGCTGGGACGGCGGACAGCCGGGCGCCGTGATCGTGGGCATCGGGCTCAACGTGCTGCACGCGCCGGACGACTTTCCGGACGAGGTGCGGCAGACGGCCACGTCCCTGCGCATCGCCGCCGGGTGGAGCCCGTCGCGGGCGGAGGTGGCGGGCGCCGTGGCGTCGGCCGTGGCGCGGGCCCTGGCGCGTCCGCCCCTGCAGCTGACGGGCGCGCTGCTGGAGGCCATGCGCCGCCGCGACGCGCTGGAGGGCCGCCCCGTTACGGTGACGGGCGCCACGGAGACGGCGGGCACCGCGCTGGGCGTGAGCCCCGCCGGCGCCCTGCTCCTGCGCGACACGGACGGCGTGCTGCGTACGGTCACGTCCGGCACCGTGCGGATCGCGCAATAAGGCCCGAAAGTGCCGGGACGCGCCGGACGCCAAAGGAGCGAAATCAGCCCCAAGAATTCAGCGAGATCGGTGGGATCTACGCGGCGTTGCTGGAGCGTGCCGCGGGTGTGGATGGCGGATTGTGGACGGGGTTGACAGTTCGGCGGATTTGCGGCAGCGTTGATGCGCATCGTGCCACCCTCAACCGCGCCTGGAGCGAGATGCACACGCAGATCCACCGAACCCGCCTCCGCCCCATGTGGAGCGCCGGCCTAAGGCGGGGCCGCGAGCGCAACGAAACCATGCGCCTGCTGCGGGCGTCACCCGTGATGCGGGAGCGGCTGTGCAGGATCAACGCGCAGCTGGCCGCGTGGGGCGTGGAGTCCATGCCGCTGGATCGCGTCAAGCAGCCTTTCGACTATGCGCGCTGATCGGCGCGCGCCCGCGCCATCGCCTGCCGTCCCCGCGGAAGATCGGCAGGCGATCGTGCTTGGAGAGTTCAGGGATGACCTGACGCACTGGATCGAGTCCGATCGCGGGACGGCATTGCGGGTGATGCGGATGGTCGAAGAGATTCTCCGCGATCCGTTCGTCGAGATCGGAAAGCCGGAAGCGCTCAGACACGACCAGCACGGCCGCTGGTCCCGGCGCATCACTGATCGCGACCGGCTGCTGTACCTGGTGCGCGGCGCCGCGATCTACTTTCTCGCGGCGCGCTGGCACTATCAGCGGCGCTGAGCCCGTGCCGTCCAGGAGCGAATGAATTCGCCGCTGAAAGGCACGAAGTCCGCCTGCGCGGACTGCCCCAGCGCAGTTCGGCGACGTGCACCGGGACGGCGGCTCGGTCGGTTGAAGCCTCGTTCGCAGAGCGCGTCGGCGCGAGACGGGGCTTACCGCTTTACCAGCGGCGGGTTTACCCGCTCAGGCGCGGGCACCGCGTTCTCGGCTTGAGATCCCGCACTCTCGCACTTTCGCACTTGCCGTCCATGGACCTGGTTTTCGACGTCGGCAACACGGAGACGGTCATCGGGTGGTTTGCCGATTCGGAGCTGCGCGGCCACTGGCGCGTGAGCACCGACGGCCGCCGCACCGCCGACGAGTACGGGCTCATGCTCACCCAGCTGCTCGCCACGGCGGGCGCGGGGGGCACGCCCGTCCGCGCGGCCACCATCGGCTCCGTCGTCCCGGCGATGACGCTCACGCTGGCCGACGCCTGCCGGCGCTACCTCAAGGTAGAGGCGCAGGCCGTGGGCGCGCGCACGCCACTCCCCATCACGCTGGACGTGGAGGAGCCGCTGACGGTGGGCGCGGACCGCATCGTCAACACGCTCGCGGCCCTGCGGATGTTCGGCGTGGATACGGTGGTGGTGGACCTGGGCACGGCCACCACCTTCGACTGCATCACCCGCGACGGGCGGTTCATCGGCGGGGTGATCTCTCCGGGGGTCAAGACGGCGGCGAGCAACCTCACCGAGCGCACGGCCAAGCTGCCCCGCGTGGAGCTGGTGCCGCCGCAGCGCGTGATCGGCCGGCGCACGGAGGCGTGCATCCAGAGCGGCGTGTTCTACGGTGCCGTGGACGCCATCGACGGCACCGTCACCCGCATCCGCGAGGAGTGGGGTTTGGACGACCTGCTCGTCGTAGCCACGGGCGGGTTGGCGGAGCTCATTGGCCCCTACTGCCGCACCGTGCAGAAGATCGAGCCGTTCCTGACGCTCTATGGCCTGGAGTTCGCCCGAGAGCACCTGGCGAGCGCGGCGTGAATCCGGCGTCGCACGGGGGCGTCCGGCGCATCGGCTCCTTCGCGCGGGGCGCGGCGTGGGTGCTGGGGCCACTCCTGCTGCTCATCGGAGTCATCGCCGCGGGGAGGATGGTGGCCCTGGCCGCGCGCGGACGCTGGGACGATGCGTGGTACTTGGCGGGTGGAGCGTGGGGGATCGTCCTCGGCCCCCTGCTGATCCAGGCGGCGCGCACGGGGCGCGACACCGCCACGGACGCGGTCCACGGATTGCTGCGACGGGCCCGGCTGATCCGCTGACCGGCATCTCTCACCCTCCAGGGGAATCCCGACGATCATGGACGCGCCGCGAACCCCGGAATCGCCCGACCTGGAGCTGCTGGGCGTGAGCCCGCCGGAGCACGGCGTAGCGGGCCACGTGCTCATCGCGCTGATGTACGGCGCCATCCCGACGGCGATGCTCATCGCGATCCTCGTGGAGCCGCATCCGCCCGGCGACTGGGGGATGATGGTCTGGACCGTGATCCTGGGTGCCCTCAGCGCGTTCATCGCCGAGTCGTTTCGCCGGTTCGAGGCCTGGAGCTGGTTCTTCCTCGTGCTGCTGGTGGGCCGCATCGTGTTCGAGGTCGTCCTGGTGCTGGATGAAGTGTCGCCCGGCGAGGCGGCCGCGATCGCGGGCGGCTGCGCGCCGATGCTCGCGCTGGTCCACTACCTGTGGGCGCGTCGCTGGCAGTTCTGGTCCGATCCGCCGGCGCGTGCCTCGCGCAGTCCCGAGCGCCGCTGGGTGACGCCGGCGTGGCGCGCCGCGCGCCTGGCCCGCATGGCCGACGTCCATCGTCGCGCGCTTTCTGACACTTTCCAGCGCTGATCGACGTACAAGGCTCCGAACCCGGCCTTTTCGCCGGCCTCCCGCCCATCCCACCGCCTCGGAGGATGCGCCATGAGCCACACCGAAACCACGTTCGGACAGCAGCAGATCGACGCCGCGGCCCTGGAGCCGCCGCCATCCGCCTGGCTCCCGCTCACGGCGGGCGACCGGCAGCTTGCCGGCGAGGCGGCGCCGGAGCACAACTGGCCTGCATCGCTCTTCATCTTCCTCACCAACCTGACGGCGATCGGCTGCGGCATCGGGGCCGTCGTCGTGGGATTCGTGGCGGTGGCCCTGATGTGGGAAGGCGAGTGGATGCAGGCGGGCGGCGCCGGGCTCATGGCGGCTGGCCTGGCGCTGGGCTGCGTCGTCCAGCGGTCGCTGGCCACCAACATCCGGCACTTCACCCGATGGGGCTGGTACGGCGCCATGGCGGAGCTCGCATTGCTCACGCTCAGCAAGGTGGACATGCTGCTCACCGAGCCGGCGGCGCTGGCGGTTGCCATCATCGGCATCGGCATCGACCTGGTGTGGATGGCGTACTTCTGGGAGCGCCGCGCGGACTTCGACGTCGATCTCGACTTCTAGCCGGCCCCGGGACGGACGAGCCGAAGCCGCGCGGAGGGTGATCGCCGTCTGCGCCGGTTTCGCTCCAGGTCCTTGCCCCCATCCATCATCCGGAGACTTCATGAGCTCGACGGAACCGACGATCGCACGGCGGGGCGATGCCCGGGCCGGCGCGCGGGTCGCGGAGGCGGGGCCACGGCACGGCTGGCCGGCATCGTTGTTCATCCTGCTGAGCACCCTGGCCGCGGTGGGGCTGGGGCTGTGGGCGAGCCTGGGAGCCGTCATCGCTGCCGCCGGCGTCATCCGGGGCGCCGCCTGGGAAGAAAACGCGGAGCTGGCCGCGCTCGGGGCCGCGGGTGCCGTGGCGCAGTGGCTGGTGGCCCGCAACCTCAAGCGCTTCAATCGCTGGGGCTGGTACGGGGCCATGGCCGAGCTGGGGTATGTCGCGCTCAGCTACGGCATGGTGCTCGTCGAGAGTCCGGACGCCCTGCTGCTGATCGCGTACGTCGCCGTCAGCGTGCTGTGGATGCGCTACTTCTGGCAGCGCCGCGCCGACTTCAACGTCGACTTCAACTACCACTAGCCGATCCGGGATGGACGAACGGAGGCGCGGAGAACCCTCTCTCCGCGCCTCCGCTCGTTTTGGAAACCGGTTGCGGGGCGCGGGCGCGGG
>NZ_DASURI010000599.1:0-7202 GCF_036280135.1 Longimicrobium sp. | reverse complement strand
TCGTACCCGTGCGGCGTGCCGTGCGTGGCGGACGAGCGCGGACCCCACACGGCGCCCGGCCGCAGCGTCATCACGATGGGCACGGGCTGGTCCGGCGAGATCATGTGCACCCAGCGCCGCGCCACCTCGTCCGCGTCGCGCGCGGCGGGATCCATGGCCCACAGGTCGCGCATCCAGTCCACCCGCGTCACACCCGGCACCCGCCGCGCCTGGTCCACGAACGCGCGCAGCAGCGGCTCCGCGTCCACGCCGGCCGGCATCTGCTCCGTGCGCACGAAGAGGATGCCGTCATCCTGCTCCACGGCCGTGGCCGGCGCGCCCATCGCCGCCAGCCCCGTCCGAAGGCGCTCCACCAGCGAGTCCACGCTCACGTGGTACGCGCCCGCCGAGTCGCCGTACGCCACCTCGGGAAACGACGCCACGCCGTGGTCCGCCGTCAGCGCGAACACCACGCGCGACGAGTCCACCTGCGCGTACACGCTGTCGATGAACGCGCCCAGCGTGCGGTCCAGCCGCAGCACCTGGTCGTGGATCTCGCGCGAGTCCGGTCCGTAGCGGTGCCCCACGGCGTCCGTGCTGCTGAACGAGACGGCCAGCAGGTCCGTGGCCGGGCCCCGCCCCAGGTTCATGGCCCGCAGCCCCGTGATGGCCGCGTCGGCCGTCAGCTGGTCCATGAACGGGAACTCGGTAAAGTACTTCGCGGCGCTGTCCGGGTCCGCCGGCACGCGGTGCGGAAAGGTGACCTCGCGCTGGCCGCGAACGTACGGGTTGCGGCTCTCCACCTGCACGTCGTCGCGCTCGCGGTACGCGCGCTCCGGCAGCAGCAGCGTCCACTCACGGCCGGCGAACGACTGCGGAACGCGGCGGGCGTTGAACTGCCGCACCCACGCGGGCAGCGTGTCCGCGTAGTACGTGCTGGTGGTGAACCGGCCCTGGTAGTCGTACCAGAACACGGACTGGTGCGCGCGGCCCATGGGCAGGATGGCGCCCCGGTCCTTGCGGCTGATGCTGAGCCCGCGGCTGCGCTCGTCGCGCGTGCGCATCCAGTCCATCAGCACGCTGCCGCGAAAGCGGAACGGCGACGCGCCCATCATCGTTCCCGTCAGCAGGGGCGCCTGCGCGTCGCCCACGCCGTACGCGTTGGCCATGATGCCCGTGCTGGCGGGAAACCGCCCCGACAGCGTGCTGGCGTGCCCCGGCGCCGTCTCGGTGATGGCGTGATCCTGGTACGCGTCCGTGAAGAACGCGCCGCGCGCCAGCCGCGCCAACCCGCCCGTGAGCTGGTCGGCGTAGCGCTCGAAGTAGTCCGGCCGCAGCTGGTCCACGGTGATGAACACCACCAGCGCCGGCCGCTGCTCCTGCGCCCGCGCCGGGACGGCCGGCGCCATCGCCAGGAGCGATGCCAGCACGGCCATCGTCTTGTTTCGCAACGTCATGCATTCCCTCGGTGAAACACCTGTTGTAGATCCTCGGCGTACCCGCGTCCGCCGCCGACGTGCCCCCGTCCCCAAGCTCCGCACCTCCCGACACGGCGCGGTAACACCGCTGTCTCGATCGGGACGGCCCGCGACAACGGCGGACGACACACGGAGCCAGCGGCGCTCGCGGCAGGCAGCCCAGGATCGAAACACAAACCGTTGACTCCGTTGGCCGAAGGCCCCGTGTGAGCAAATGCCGTAGAGCTCCGCCGGCGTCAGAGCCGGCGCAGGAACTCGATCCCGCCCACGCGCCGCCCCTCCAGGATGTCGAGGACGAGCGTGCCCTCCTTCGGGTGCTCCAGCGTGACGTTTTCCGCGATCTGCCATTCCGCGCCGGGCTGGTTGGCATTCTCCGGGTCCACGAAGTACAGGTACGCGCGGCCGCCCTCCGCCGCGCGCGTGCACCGGGCCAGCGCATCGGCCAGCCACGCCGGCTCGGGCCGATGGGTGCGCACCCAATCGGCCAGCCATGACGGATCGTACGGCTTCCAGTCCACTCAGCGCTCCGTTTGCGCGGGGCGGATGGTCGCGTAATCGCCCTCGTCGAAGCCAACGACGAGCGAGTAGCCGTCCAGCAGCCCCTCCGTCGCGTGCCTGGCCAGCAGCGCGGCCGCGCCAAAGACGAGGGCGTAGTTCATCAGCCGGTAGTCGTATTCGTCGCGCTCTGCGGCTGCCTCGATGGCGTCCAGCAGGGGCGAGATGAGGTAGCGCGATTCCGGCAGGTACTCCAGCCGGCCCTCCGCGATGGCGAGCTCCGCGTTCTCGTCCGGCCCGCCGCCGAGATAGAAGCCCGCGACGGGCAGGTCCGTCTCCTCGTCGCGCGCGTCGAACAGCCCGAACCAGATGAACTTCGTCCCCGGCGGGAGGGGCGCGCCGCGGATCACCTCCTCCACCTTTGCCCGCAGCTGCGCGACTTCCGCCGCCACGTCCCACGCGCGCAGCTCCGGCGGAACGGCACCATGGCGCTCCGTCTCGGCCAGCAGCGCCATCCACCCGGTCTCGGCGGAGTCCGACGCGCGGACGAGGGTCTCGAAGGTGGCGAAGAGGGAGCCGTAATCGATCATCAGGCACTCGTGGCGCGGGAAATGGAAGGGATGATGATTCCGCGGCGCGCGGGCGGATGTCAATCCGTGCTCCGCGGCGGGTGGACGCGTTAGATTACCGTCTCACGGCACACACTCGACCTGGAGGAATCCGGATGGACATCGTCACCTGGCTCATCGTGGGGCTCGTCGCGGGCGTGCTGGCGGCGCTGCTGGTGGGGGGTGTCGGCCTGATCGGCGACATCATCGTGGGCATCGTGGGCGCGTTCGTGGGCGGATGGATCTTTGACCAGCTGGGCGTCTCCACCCCGTTCGGCGGGCTGGCGGGCACCATCTTCACCGCGTTCATCGGCGCCGTGGTGCTGCTGTTCCTGCTGCACGTATTCCGCCGCGGCGGCCGCCGGCTGTAATACCGGATCGGGAAAAGCAGTTGTCTTCCTGAGCAACGGCCCAGTCCAGCGGCGAACTTCCCTGCACCGCGGCGGAGATCCTAGGGTCGCGCCCGCAGCCTGGTGAACAGGCGAGCTCCGCGCGGGCGCTCCCTCAGGGGTGTTGCCACACCATATTTTGAATGGAGGCCAAGGAGCGTCATCCTGAGGGAGCGCCGCGCGCAACCTGAACGCACGCAGAACCTTGGCGCGACCGAAGGATCTTGTGTGCGAAACTCGGAGACGGCTTCCGTGCACGAGGGCCGCCGCAGAGTTTCGCAGGCAAGATCCTTCGTCGCCGCCAGGGATCACGTTCGGGCAGGGTCCACGCGGCGGCTCCTCAGGATGACGCGGTGTTTACGCGGATTCGACAGAGTGCCCGGCGGATCGTGGGTAAAAACGAGAGAGCCGCGGATGGGCTGAATGCCATCCGCGGCTCTTTCGTTCATCGGCCCCGGTTCGCGTCATCGGCCTGATTCGCGTCATCGATCGACGTCCCCGGACGCGGCGGGTTTGCGCGCCAGGACGTACGCGCGGCGGGTGGGATGCTCCACGCCGGGGTACGCGTCGCGGACGACGGTCTCGGTCTCGCCCAGCCCCGCCTCGCGCAGCGCCGATTCAACCCGTTCCACGGGATGCAAGCGGAAGTCGACGGACGCCGCCCGGCCGAACATCTCGTCCACGTGCACCGTCTCGTCGCCCACGTGGAACGAGAGCAGCAGCGGCGCGCCGGGCGCCAGCACGCGGCCCATCTCACGAAGGGCTATCCGCAGCTGCGCGGGCCCGAAGTGCACGATGGCGTAGAAGGCAACGATCCCCGCCGCGTCGCCGTCCGGCAGTGGCAGGTCCAGCATGTCCGCCACCAGGAAGGGGATGCGCGGATGCCGGCGCGCCGCCTCCGCGCCCGCGGCCAGCGACAGGTCCACGCCGCGCACGTCCACGCCCCGCGCGTGCAGGAAGGCCGTCGTCTGCCCGCCCGGGCCGCAGCCCAGGTCGTACACGGTGCCGGCGCCGCGCACCTCCGCCGCGAACCGCTCCAGCAGTGCGCGGTCCAGCGGCTTGGTATCCAGCTCGTCCGCGAAGTGGTCCGCGTACTCCGCCGCGACGGCGTCGTAGAAGTCGCGGACGCGCTCGGCCGGCTGCTCCGTCTCGTTCATCGCGATCTCGTGGATGCGGGTTGTCTCGCCAGGCGCGTCAGCCCCATGGCGGAAAGGGCGAGCAGGCCGCCCCACAGCACGTACCACGTCCATCGCCACCGGCCGAACGGCGTGGCCGCGACGGGTGCCGCCGGCGGCGTGTTCCACGGCCGCACGACCGTGACCCATGCCAGGAACGCGTCGCCCACGGGCAGCGCACCGAACGCGTACGACCGGCGGCCGCCCCACTGCAGCGGCATGCCCAGCACCTCCGCGGAAGCGCGCAGGTCCGCCGCGGCGCGCGCGTGTCCCGTGATGCGCGCGGCCGCCACGCCCACGACGGACGCGGGCGCGCTCACGCCCAGGATCACGGGCCCGGAGTCCACGTCGCCGTCGCCGGTCATGCCGTGCGGATACTCGCGCACGGCCGGCAGCAGCCCCGCAAAGCGCGTGGCGAACGTGCGCACCATGGCGTCGTACTGCGCCGCCGCCGCGCGCGGGTCGATCTCGTGGATAAAGCGGATCATCAGCACGGCGGATTCGCCGCGGGGCTGGGCCAGGCCGTCCACGTGCGGGATGATGCCCGTGGCGGGGTCCGCCTGGCGCAGGGCGGCCCGCAGCCACGCCCGCGCCGTCTCGCCGTAGCGCGGGTCCAGCAGCGTGCCGCACGAGGCCAGCGCCGCCGCGCCCGCCGCGTTGTCCGCCGGCCACGCCATCCCCCCGTACGAGTCGGCGAACGGGCCGTGCGCCCGGAGCGACGCGTCCAGCCGCGCGCAGTTCCCGCGGAACGCCGTGTCGGCCGCGGCACCGCCGCCCAGGTGCAGCGTGCCCGCGCGCAGGTGCGCCGTCCACCCCTCGTAGAACATGCCGTACGGAAGTCCGCCCGCCTCCTCGAACGGCTTCAGCGACCGCGGCGCCGTCGCCAGGGCCAGCGCGTGGCGCGCCTCCGCCAGCGCCCGGGCGCGCGTGGCCGCGTCCGTGGTCCCCAGCCCGATGTCCACCCACGTGAGCCCGTAGAGCGCCAGCGTAAAGACGCGCCCCTCGGGAAAGTAGGCCTGCATCTGGTCCGCGCGCGCTTCCAGCCCCGGCCGCAGGTACTCCAGCTGCGCGAGGGCCACGCGTGTCGCGCGGTCGTGATCCTCCGGGTCCGGCGCGAACGCCACCCGTCCGATGGCCATCGTCGAGATCAGCACGCCGGGCCCCAGCACGATCATCCGCGCCACGCGCGCAACCGGGCTCGACGCGCGCCGCCGTCGGCCCCGGAGCGGCGGCGCCGAACGCGCGGGGACGGCGTTCGCGAGGCTCAGATGCGCTCCAGCACGTGGCGGGTGAGCTCCGTTTCCACGTCGCCCGTGTGCTTGGTGCTGGCGGGCTCGAAGAGCATCACGTGCACCTCCTCGTCCGCGATGGGCCGGTGCTCCACGCCGCGCGGGACGATGATGATCTCGCCCTCGCACACTTCCACGGTGCGGTCGCGGAACTCCATGCGCAGCCGGCCCTTGAGCACCAGGAAGAGCTCGTCCTCGTCCGCGTGGTCGTGCCACACGAACTCGCCCTGCAGCTTGGCGAGCTTGACCTGCTGCCCGTTCAGCTCCCCCACGATGCGCGGGTGCCAGTGGTCGCTGAACCGCGACAGCTTCTCGGCCAGGTTGATGACGTTCATCGGCGGATGCGTGGGGATGCGAGGGGAACGGACCGGGCGAAGATCCCGGTCCAACGGAGGATGCCGCCGCTCGCGTCATCACACAAGGACGGGGCGAGCGGGGGCGGATGGCGAAGCGCCGCGTCAGGCCGCGGCGGGGTCGGCCGGGGTGGCGCCGTTTCGCCCGGCGACGGCATCGAGGTCGATGTACACCGTGCGGTCGGGGAACTCGGCCACCAGGCGCAGCTCCCCGCCCATGGCCGCGACCACGTTGCGCAGCGTGCCCACGAGCATGTCGTTGCGGCGCTCCATCCGCGAGCAGGCGCCCTGGTTGATGGACAGCCGGTTCGCGAGCTCGGCCTGCGAGAGCTTTTGTGCCTCGCGAAGCTCGGGGAGCGTCGCCCGAACCGGCGGCTTGGTGGGCGTCTGGCTCAGCAGCAGCGCCTTGATGCGCTCGTACGCCGCGTTGAGCTCGACGTAGACTTCGTCGGGCTTGGCGCCGTAATCGTCGGGCGACGGCGTCGAGATGCCGAATCCGCGATCCGGCCGCCACTCCACCACCAGCATGTACTCCTGGAGCGTGGCATCCAGGAACCAGCTGCCCGTATCCGTCTCGGCCTTGTCGATGGAGAGCTCGGCATCGGGAAACCGGGTCCCCAGGCGCTCCCGCAGGCACTCCAGCGCATTCATCTCTGCATCCTCCCACGAGCACGGGTTCACTTCGGGTCCAGCTCCCACACGCCGCGCCCATTCAGGCCCGGCTTGCGCAGCTCGATCGTACCCTCGAGCGACACGATCTCGAGGGATCCGTTGGCGCCGATGTAGGTCCGATGCTTCACGCTTCGGAACCGCATCACCCGCGGATGCCCGGGTACCGCGCCCATGTTGTCCTGCTGCGGCGGATAGATGCGGTCGTCCCACCGCCAGTTGTTCGGATCGTTCGGGATGTTGGTCAGCTCGTCCTCGACCTCATCCAGAATGCCCGCCAACTGGGTAAACGCCTCGTCGAACGTTGACGAACGGGGTGCATCCGCCAGCCGCCGGTAAAATTCGCGCAGCCGTTCCGCCTTCGGGACCTGCATGCCGCCTCCTCGGGAGCGACATGCCTCTGGAGGCATTATCACCTCTGAGGCATGGGATTGTCAACCCGTGTCGGCTGCTCGGCTCCGCTCGCTGAAAGAGCTCGTGTACCGACGACAGGCACCAAGAGTATACACGAACGGAACACTGTTCAACCCGTTCACCTTTGGCGTCACCGCGCGGACAGCAAGCGCTCCTTTTCGTCCCCGGGTTGCGGAGAGCGTTGGAGCCGTTTATCGTAGCACTCATGCAAATCAACCTCGCGCACATGTGCCATTGTTGTCGGATGCGCTCCCGCACCACGGGGAGGGCAGGCGACGGCATGCGCGCGCGAGCACGGGTCATCCGCTGACCCGACCGCCGGACCCCAGGTCCGGCGCACGACGCAGAGACCG
>NZ_DASURI010000598.1:0-3747 GCF_036280135.1 Longimicrobium sp. | reverse complement strand
GTGACGGACATCGTGCACCGCGACGCGCCCGGGCCCCTGTCCGTGGGCCTGCTGCTGGCCCTGTGGGCGGGCTCCAACGTCTTCACGGCGCTGGAAGACACGCTGAACGACGCGTTCGGCATCACGGCGGAGCGCTCGTTCGTCAGGAAGAAGCTGGTGGCCGTGGGGATGCTGGCCGCGTGCGCCGTGCTGTTCCTGGGCGGCAGCGCCGTGCTGCTGGGCGGCGGCGCCATCGCCCACGCGCTGGGCCTGGGCAGCGTGGGGCAGACGGTGTGGGGCGTGCTGCAGGTGCCGCTGGGCTTCGGCCTCATCACCGCCACCTTCTGGCTGATCTACTACGTCCTTCCCAACAAGGACCAGCGCGGCTGCAAAGGCACGCTGCTCAAGGCATCCGCCCTCGTCGCCGTCCTCTTCGTCCTCGCGTCGCTGGCGTTCCGGATGTACATGTCCCGCTTCGGCTCGTACAGCGCCACGTACGGGCTGCTGGGGACGGTGATCGTGCTGCTGCTGTGGATGTACGTGACGTCGCTCGTCATCCTCCTGGGGGGCGAGATCGCGTCGGAGATGGAGCGCGGCGCGTAAAAGGGGACCGGCGCGAATCAGTCATCGGCTGGATGCGCCGCGGGCGGAGGGGGCGAATGCGATCCGAATCCGCCCATCCTCCCGTACCTGGAACGCAGACGGCGCGCGGGGGCCCGGCCGCGCGCATCCCCAGGCCGCGTGTGAACGTTCCGCGATGTTGCGGCCGGAGGGCGAGCGATTAAGTTGCGGACACAGGCGCGCCGGTTGAGCCGTCCGATTGCCACGCCCTGGGGCCCGACGGATCATCTGCCGGACCTTGCCGGTCGAGCCACACCATCTCCTTTCGCGCCTGACGCCCCCACCGCATGCACGAGACCGTCCGAGTTCTCCTGGCGGGACACGGCCCCCTCGCGGAGCGCGCGGCCGCCCTGCTCCAGGGCGCGCGCGGCGTGGAGGCGCGGCACGTCCCCGACGTGGCGCAGGCCGCGGCGCTGCTGGCGTCCGGCGGGTGGGACGCGGGCGTGGCGGACTGGGACGCGGGGCTGGACCTGGCCCGCGCCGGCGGATCCGCGCCCGTGCTGCTGCTGGCGGACGACGTGGACGACGCCCGCGAGGCGGCGGGGCGCGCGGCGGGGGCGGCGGACGTCATCGCCGCGGACGAGCTTTCCCCCGCCCTGCTGCGCCGCGCCGCGCGGTACGCCGCCCGCGAGGTCCGTGCGTTCCGTGTCGCCGGCGGAGACGGCCGGGACACGCGGACGGTGCTGGGCAGCCTGCCGGGGATGGCGTACCGCTGCCACAACGAGCCCCGCTGGACGCTGGAGTTCGCCAGCGCGGGCGCCGAGGCCATCACGGGCTACCGGCCGGAGGAGCTGGTGGGCAACGCCCGCGTGGCGTACGGCGACCTGGTGCACCCGGACGACCGGGCGCAGCTATGGCACAGCGTGCAGGCCGCCGTGCGGCGCGACGCCGTCTTCGAGGTGGAGTACCGCCTGCTGCGGCGCGACGGCAAGGAGTGCTGGGTGACGGAGCAGGGCCGCCCCGTCCTGGACGGCGAGGGCCAGGTGCGGCTGGAGGGCTACGTCTTCGAGGTCACGCAGCGCAAGGCCGTGGAGCAGGCCCTGCGCGCCGGCGAGGCGCAGTTCCGCGCCGTGTTCGAGGAGGCGCCCATCGGCATGGCGCTGCTGGACATGGCCGGCTACATGGTGCGCACCAACGCCACCTTCCAGGAGATGCTGGGCTACTCCGAGGAGGAGCTGGCCCGCACCATCTTCAGCGCCGTCACGCACCCGGACGACCTGGAGACGGACTGGGAGCTGTTCGGCGACCTGGTGGCGGCCGACATTGCCCACTACCAGGTGCCCAAGCGCTACGTGCGCCGCGACGGCAGCGTGGTGTCGGGCATGCTATCCATGTCGCTCATCCGCGGCGCGGACGGGGCGCCCCACTACGCCATCGGCATGGTGGAGAACGTCTCCGAGCGCCGCGAGGCCGAGGAGGCCCTGCGGCTGCGCGAGCGCGAGTTCCGCAGCCTGCTGGAGCACGGCCGCGATGTCATCAGCATCGTGGACCGGGACGGCGACCTGCGCTTTACCAGCCCCGCGGTGGAGCGCGTGCTGGGCTACGGGCGCACGGAGCTGGCCGGCACCTACCTGGGCGAGCTGGTGCACCCCGACGACGTGCCCACCATGCTGGACCTGTTCGAGCGGGCCATCGCCGAGCCGGGCCGCCCCAAGCTGGCCGAGCTGCGCGTGCGGCACCGCAACGGCTCGTGGCGCATGCTGGAGACGGTCTCCACCAGCCTGATCGACGAGCCGGCGGTGGGCGGCATCGTCGTCAACTCGCGCGACGTCACGGAGCGCCGCGAGGCCGAGGAGGCCCTGCGCCGCAGCGAGCAGCAGCTGCTGCAGGTGCAGAAGATGGAGGCCGTGGGGCGGCTGGCGGGCGGCGTGGCGCACGACTTCAACAACCTGCTCACGGCCATCCGCGGCAACGCCGAGCTGCTGCTGGCCGACATCCCGCCGGACTCGCAGTCGCGCGAGGACGTGGAGGAGATCCGCCGCGCGGCCGACCGGGCGGCGGCGCTCACGCGGCAGCTGCTGGCGTTCAGCCGGCGGCAGGTGCTGCAGCCGCGGCTGCTGGATTTGAACCAGAGCGTGTCGGAGATGCAGCGCATGCTGCGCCGGCTGCTGGGCGAGGACGTGGAGCTGGCCACACGGCTGGACCCGCACCTGCGGCGCGTGCGGGCGGACCCGGCGCAGGTGGAGCAGGTCATCATGAACCTGGTGGTGAACGCCCGCGACGCCATGCCCGACGGGGGCGTGGTCATGCTGTGCACGGTCAACATGGAGCTGGGGCCGGAGCTGCGGAAGAAGTACGCCTACGTGGTGCCGGGCGAGTACGTGCTGCTGGAGGTGGGCGACACGGGCCACGGGATGGACGTGGCCACGCTGGAGATGGCGTTCGAGCCGTTCTTCACCACCAAGCCCACGGGCAAGGGCACGGGGCTGGGGCTGTCGATGGTGTACGGCATCGTCAAGCAGAGCGGCGGCTACGTGTGGATCGACAGCGAGCCGGGCCGGGGCACGCGCGTGCGGGTGTACCTGCCCGTGGCGCGGGGCTCGGAAGAGGACGAGGACCTTCCCGCGGTGCCCCTGGCGCGGGCGCGGGGCCGCGGCACGGTGCTGCTGGTGGAGGACGAGGAAACGGTGCGGCGGATTGCCGAGCGGGTGCTCACGCGGGGTGGATACGACGTGCTCACGGCGGCGGAGGGGGCCGAGGCCATGGCGCTGAGCCGGCAGCACAGCGGCACCATCCAGGTGCTGGTGACGGACCTGGTGATGCCGCGGATGAACGGCAGCGACCTGGCCCGCCGGCTGATGGCGGAGCGGCCGGGGATCCGCGTTCTGTTCATCAGCGGCTACGACCGCGACGCCGCCCGCACGGCCGGCCCGCTGGAGCCCGGGACGGACTTCATCGAGAAGCCGTTCAGCCCCGAGCTGCTGCTGGAGCGCGTGGGCCGGCTGCTGGAGACGAGCATCTACCCCGTGGAGGGAAGTGCGTGAGTGCGGAAGTGCGTGAGTGCGTGAGTGCGTGAGTGCGGAAGTGCGGAAGTGCGGAAGTGCGACGAGGCCCGGCGGATGCCGGGCCTCGTCGCGTTGGGGCGGGTCGAGCCGGAGCGGGTGAACCCGCCGCTGGGACAGCGGGAGCCCCGTCTCGCGCCGACGC
>NZ_DASURI010000597.1:0-3897 GCF_036280135.1 Longimicrobium sp. | reverse complement strand
CCGGGACGGGCGCGGGTCAGGCGAGCTGGGGGACACCTTCCTCCACGGGGACGAGCGGCGGCACCAGGCTGCGGCCGATGGCGTGGGCGATGACGGAGATCTGCTCCATCATCTCCGCGAACTGGTCGGGGTACAGCGACTGCGCCCCGTCGCTCATGGCGCGCTCCGGGTCCGGGTGCACCTCGATCATGAGCCCGTCGGCGCCGGCGGCCACGGCGGCGCGCGCCATGGGGATGACCTTGGAGCGAATGCCCGTGCCGTGGCTGGGGTCGGCGATGATGGGCAGGTGCGACAGCGACTTGACCACCGGGATGGCCGTGAGGTCCAGCAGGTTGCGCGTGTGCGTGTCAAAGCCGCGCACGCCCCGCTCGCACAGGATGACGTTGCCGTTGCCCTCGGCCAGCAGGTACTCGGCGCTCAGCAGCAGGTCCTTGATGGTGGCCGCCATGCCGCGCTTGAGCAGCACCGGCTTGCCGGCGCGGCCCGCACGGCGCAGCAGCGAGAAGTTCTGCATGTTGCGCGCGCCGATCTGCACGATGTCGGCGTACTCGGCCACGCGGTCCAGGCTGTCGGCGTCGATGGCCTCGGTAACAATGGCCATCCCCGTCTCTTCGCGGGCGCGGGCCAGCAGCTTGAGGCCGTCCACGCCCATCCCCTGGAACGAGTACGGCGACGTGCGCGGCTTGTAGGCCCCGCCGCGCAGGATGGTGGCGCCCTGGTCGCGCAGCCGGTGCGCGATGCCGATGATCTGCGCCTCGCCCTCCACCGAGCAGGGGCCCGCCATCACCGCAACCTCGCCCGCGCCGATGCGCGTGCCGTTGTCCAGGGTGATCACGGTGGCCTCTTCCTTCCACTCGCGCGACACCTGCTTGTACGGCTGGGAGACGTGGATGATCTCCAGCACGCCGTTGAGCGCCTCGATGCGGTCCGCGTTCACCTTGCCGTCGTTGCCGATGAGGCCGATGGCGGTGCGCTGCTTGCCCGGGATGGGGCGGGCGTCGTATCCCATCTCGCGGATGGTGTCAACGACGGCGTCGATGTCGCGCGCCGTCGCGTCGTGTCTCATGACGACCAGCATGGTACTGATTTCCGATTGGGGAAAACGCCGGATGTACGCCTGGAATCTACCCAAGCCGGGCGGGGAAGTCCACTCCGTACGGGGCCGGCGCGCGGGCCCGCGAGGGTCGCGGAAGGGCGCGGCTCCATCCGCGTGGGCAGGCCAGGTGAAAGGGAGGTGCCTGAAATTTACGTCTTTAAGCGATTGTGTCAACGCGTCGGGCCCACCGTCGCCCGCCGCGTGCTTTCCCGGGCGCCCCGAGTGGACGGCGTCGACGGTTTCCGCCCTTCCCGCGCCTTGTCCGGCCTTTGGGTGGGGCCCCGCCGGTCCACCGCTGCCCGTGCGTCCGCTGGCGGAATGGGCGCGACCGGCAGGTGGATCCCCGCCCGGCTGGAGAGGAACGACACGGGCGCGCGGGTCACGAGGAACCCGCGCGCCCGTGTCGCCGGACGGACGGGACGCACCGGCTCAGCAGGGCACGGTGGGCTGGCAGGTCTCGGCGCAGGTGTTCACCATGGTGGGGCAGGTGCAGCTGGCGTAGCAGCTGCCGCCGCACGACTGCTGGCAGGTGTTCCAGCAGCTGTAGTCGTCGCAGGTGTAGTCCACCGTGTGGTCCGGGTGCGACACGGGCAGGCACGGCTCGTTGGCGGTGCAGCCGTTGTAGGGCCAGGTGGGTCCGTGCCCGTGCACGGTGCCGCGCTCCGTTGCGCCCGCCGCCGTCTCGAACGTCTCCACCGACAGCGTGTCCAGGTCCAGGCTCAGCTTCTTCATCGCTTGCTCCGGGGTTGGGGTGGGGATGGGCGCGCGGAGAGGCCGCGCGCCGGTGGGGCGGAATGCGCGTCGTCAGCGGCGGATCAGCAGGGGATGGTGCGCTGGCACGTCTCCCAGCAGGTGTTCACCAGGGTGGGGCAGTTGCAGCTGTCGTAGCAGGTGCCGCCGCACGAGTAGTCGCACGAGTAGGCGCAGGTGGCGTCGTCACAGGTGCGCTCTTCGGTGTAGTCGGGGCTGGACGACGGGTTGCAGGGCTGCGCGGCCGTGCAGCCGTTGTACTGCCAGGTCACGTGGCCGTGCACGGTGCCGCGCAGGTCGGCGTCGTTGACGGAGGTGTCGAAGCTCTCCACCGACAGCTCGTCCAGGTTCAGGCTCAGCTTCTTCATCGTCGTTTCTCCGGTGTGAGGACGGGGATGACTCGCTCGCCATGGCGCCGACGGTACGTCCCGCATTCCGCCGCCCGCGCGCGATCTCTCGCTCCGCTGGAGGGCGGGGCGGGGAGACCGAGAGATCATATGCAAATTCACGTCCTGAATTGAGTGTGCCAACGCATGTGAGAACGCCGCGCCTCGAACCGTTGATTTCCTGAGGGCCCTCACGGACCTCGACCGCGCCGGATGCGTGCGGCCCCGAAGGATCTTCCGTCGCGGGCAAGGTCCTAGCCCAGCAGCGAAGTCCCTGCTTCGCGAAGGAGATCCTTCGGTCGCCCGTGGATTCGTGAACGGACGAGCTCTGCGGGCGCTCCCTCAAGGGGTTGCCAAGCCCCGCGCTCGAAAGCGTCATCCTGAGGAGCCGCCGCGCAAACCTGATTCGCGCTCGTTCCATGGCGGCGACGAAGGATCTTGTGTGCGAGACTCGGGGCCGGCTTCCAGGCATGAGGCCGGCCCCGTGGTTTGGACACAAGATCCTTCGGTCGCGCCAAAGTCCCGCGCGTGTTCACGTTACGCGCGGCGCTCCCTCAGGATGACGCTCCCTGGGCCTCCGTTGAAAGGCTGGTTCGGCAACGCCCTCTCGGGAATCAGCCCGGATGTGCGGGATCGATGCGGATTCGCGTGAGAGCCCGTCCGCCCCGGGACGTCGGGATCAGGCGACGCGCTGGTCGCCGTAGGACCAGGCGCCTTCCAGCTCCACGCCCACGATGGTGGAGACGCCGGGCTCTTCCATCGTCACGCCGTAGATCCAGTCCGCCGACTCCATGGTCCGCGGGTTGTGCGTGATGACGATGAACTGCGTCTGGTGCTTGAAGTCGTTGAGCAGCTGGATGAAGCGGCCCACGTTGTTCTCGTCCAGGGGCGCGTCCACCTCGTCGAACAGGCAGAACGGCGACGGCTTGACGAGGTAGATGGCAAAGAGCAGCGACATGGCCGTGAGCGTACGCTCGCCGCCGCTCAGCAGGTGGATGCGCTGCGTCTTCTTGCCCCGCGGCGACGCCTGGATCTCGATGGGAGACTCCAGCGGATCGTCGGGCTCGGTGAGCCACACGTCGCACTCGCCGCCCTGGAACAGCGACTGGAACGTGCGATGGAAGTTTTCGCGCACCGTGTTGAAGGTGCCCATGAACACTTCCTTCGCCGTCTTGTTGATCTGCCGGATGGCGGACGACAGGTCGTCGCGGGCCTTGTTCAGGTCCGCCTGCTGCTCCAGCAGAAAGCGCAGGCGCGTGTCCTCTTCCTCGTGCTCCTGCACGGCCAGCATGTTGATGGGGCCCAGCGCGTCCACGGCCTGCGCCACCTCGCGCACCTCCTTGCGCCACGCGTCCGGCTCGCCTTCCTCCACGGGGGCGGCCTGGGAGAGGAGCACGTCCCACGGGCGGCCCCACTCCACCTCCACGCGCTCCACCGTGCGCGCCAGGCGGCTCTCCTGGTCGGCACGCTCCAGCTCCAGCCGGTGCCGGCCCTCGGACGCGTCGCTCTCGCGCCGGCGGGCCACGCGGGCGCGCTCCTCCGCGTGCGTGGCCTCGCGCTCCAGCTCGCCCAGGCGCGCATCCAGGTTCTGCAGCATCCCCGCCTCGCGGTCGCGCTCGGCGAACAGGTCCTGCACCTCGTCGCCCGCGCGGTCGCGCAGGCCGG
>NZ_DASURI010000596.1:0-3184 GCF_036280135.1 Longimicrobium sp. | reverse complement strand
GGTAGACACTTTCAGCGCGGTCTGCTCCCCCACCGCGCCCGCGTGTATATACGCGCGAGCACGGATCGGTTTCCAGTGCGATGCTTCGGAGGACTTCCACACCTTCGACCGGATCCCTCGGGGGGAGTGCGGTAGCGGGCTCGCGGGCGCGCCTCCTTCGTGTGCCCTCCGCCGCGAAGAGGCCGATGGGCCGTCGATGCAGCCCGCTCCTCGCTTGACGAAGTCAGCAAAAACCTTCCCTACCCGGGCGAGGCAGCCTACCATTTCACAGCAGGCCCCGGGCTCATCAGCGGCCTTTCTGGAAACCTCGTGCCCTGGTTGCTGACGCCTCAGTGGACGTGGTGCAGCGCAATGAACCCCCTTTCTCTGGCAGAACTGACTGCAAGCAGGCACAGTCAACCATGACGACCTGATTCACGCGAAGTTCCTGGCGCGGGATTACCAATCAGAAAACCACGGAAGAAGGAGCGCCGTCTTGAGCCATTCAATCGCGCATGGTGGCAGCCGCCCCGTCGTCATCAGTGATCGTCAGGGATTCGACCGCCGCTGGTTTGCGCCCAACCTGCAGGCGGTCTACGTACCGACGCATGTGGACCAGGTGGCGGACTGTGTGACCGCCGCCCTGCGGGCCTGGGGAAGGGACGTCAGGGTCACCTCGGGTCGCCACTGCTACGAGAATTTCGTCTACAACAGCACCACCAGGGCCGTCATCGACATGTCGGCACTGAACCAGGTGGGGTTCGACCCGGCGCGGAACGCTTTCTTCGCCGACGCAGGGTGCGAGAACTGGAGTGTCTATCGCACGCTCCTGAACGGATACAACAAGACGCTTCCCGCCGGCAGCTGCTACTCGGTGGGCGCGGGTGGCCATATCACCGGCGGCGGCTATGGATTGCTGTCGCGGCTGCACGGCCTGACCGTCGATCACCTGCACGCCGTGGACATCGTCACGTGGGACGCCGGGGCCGGACAGGCGCAACTACGCCATGTCTCCGCCGACAGCCCGACGAGCGACGAGCGCGACCTTTTCTGGGCCCTGTGCGGCGCCGGCTGCGGCAATTTCGGCGTCATCGTGCGCTACTACTTTGCCGATCTGCCCGACGCGCCCGACCACGCCACGATCTCGACCCTGGCGTGGAACTGGTCCGATCTGGACCAGAGCAGCTTCGCGGACCTGCTGGCGGCATACGCCGAGCTCGTGGCGGAGATGCCCGAGACCGACTTCGGCCTGCTGAAACTGAACCACGTCTCCAACAGGCAGATCGGGCTGATCCTGCAGATGGCGTCTGCCCCTGGCGTCGGACTGCGCGAGCATCAAGCCCGGGCGGAGATGAGCGCCAACCGCTCGAGGGCGCTGCTGGAGCGGGTGGTTCCGACCGTGCCGCTCGAGAAGCCGCTGGGCGGGCACCCTGGCTACATGACGACGATGCCGGCCAGCGACGCCGCGCAGCACGTCACGTACCTCGAGGCGCTGCAAACCCTGAACGGTTCCGGCCCGAACCAGTTCGGAAAATACAAGTCGGCCTACATGAAGAAGCCTTTCCCGGCCGACCAGGTCGCAGCCATCTACCGGTGGCTGAACACCACCCCGCCGGGGCTGCCTGCCGCCGACATGAGCCAGTCGCTGCTGCAGGTGGACAGTTACGGTGGCGCGGTCAACCGGCGGTCCCCGGAGTCGACGGCCGTTCCTCAGCGCAGCTCCCTCCTGAAGCTTCAGTACCAGACCTACTGGATCAACGCCTCCCGACCGGGCGAGAGCCACCTGCAGCCCTACCTGGATCAGGCCGCGGCTCACCTGCAGTGGCTCAACGGTTTCTATCGCGACGTGTATGCCGAATACGGCGGCACGCCCGACCCGGCCCGGGACCGTACCGGCACCGTCGATGGCGCCTATTACAACTATCCCGACATCGACCTGGGCAGCCATGAGCGCGGCGATGTCGACCAGGCGCTCTGGCTCTATTTCCTGGATAATTTTCGACAGAATCCCCGCAACCTGGTGAAGGTCAAGCAACGATGGGATCCGGAAAACTTCTTTCACCACGCGCAGTCGATTCCGGTCCGATGAGGGCGTGATCGGGTCTGAGCACCAACAGGCACGCGTAGGCGGGATCTGCGCCCAAGCCGGAAAACGAAAACAGCATCTCACGCAGAGCCGCAGAGGCGCGGAGTACTTCATCGCGCGACGAAGTACTCCGCGTCCTCTGCGGCTCTGCGTGAGAAAATCAGTTGCCGTTATTCGTAGCGCAGCGCCTCGATGGGCGCGAGCGATGCGGCGCGGCGGGCGGGCCAGATGCCAAAGAAGATGCCCACCGCCGCGCTGAACCCGAACGCCAGCACCAGCGACGACGCCGAGATGGCCATGTTCCACCCGGCCATCCGCTGCAGCGCCATCGATCCGCCCGCCCCCAGCAGCAGCCCCAGCGCGCCGCCGCCCATGCAGATCACCAGCGCCTCGATCAGGAACTGCAGCAGCACGTCGCGCCGCCGCGCGCCCAGCGACTTGCGCAGGCCGATCTCCTTGGTCCGCTCCGTTACGGACACCAGCATGATGTTCATGATGCCGATGCCGCCCACCAGCAGCGACACGGCCGCCACCCCCGCCAGGAGGAAGGTGAACGTCTTCGTGGTCTCCTGGAAGGTGCTCAGGAGCGTGGCCTGGTCGCGGATGTCGAAGTCCGCGTCCTCGCCGGGGCGGATGCGGTGCTCGCGGCGCAGCACCTGGTCGATCTCGGCCATGGCGGCCTGCATCTGGTCATCTCCCGCGGCCTGCACCCCGATGGAGCGCAGCCGGTCGCTGCCCATCACCCGCGACTGCGCCGTGGCCAGGGGGATGTAGACGGCCTCGTCGGGGTTGGCGAAGCCCGCCGCGCCCTTTTCCGCCAGCACGCCCACGACCTGGAACGGCACGCCGCCGATCTGCACGTTCTGCCCGATGAGCGACTCGCCCGCCGCGCCCAGCCGCTGACCGACGAGCGCGCCCACGACGGCCACGCGGCGCCGGCCCTGGTTCTCCCCGTCCGTGAACACCCGCCCCGTGGACAGCGAGTGGTTGTTCACGCCGAAGTAGCTGGACCACGTGCCCACCACGGACAGGTTGGCGTTCCCCGCGCCGTAGCCCACCTGCAGCCGGCTCTCCATCTCCGGCGCCACGGCGGCGATGGCGTGGGGATCGCGGGCCAGG
>NZ_DASURI010000595.1:0-2573 GCF_036280135.1 Longimicrobium sp. | reverse complement strand
GTTCTCCTCCGCCGCGGCCAGGGCGCGGGCGCGGGCCCGGTGCAGCTGCCCGGCCAGCGCGCTGGCGGTGACGGAGACGCCCACGAACGTGGCGCTCTGGACGAGGTCCGCCCAGGTGGTGAGCGCGATGCCCCCCAGCGGCTCCAGGATGAACCAGTGCAGCGCCACGAAGCCCAGTGCCGTGCACAGCAGCCCCGGCCACAGCCCGCCGTACCACGCGGCGACAAAGACGGCCGCGAAGAACAGGGCGAACGGCCGGTCGGTCAGGGCGTGCCGCAGCGGCTGAAACAGCCCCAGGGCCACCGCGGGCGACGCGACGGCCACAAACGCGCGCACGGCGGGAGACGGCGGCGAGCCGGGTTCCGGCGCCACGGGCCGGGGGGACGGATGCGACGATGGATCCACGGCGGAAACCGCCGCGCCGCCAGCAGGTGATTCTACGGTCATGGAGCGCCGATCATGGGAATCCGGACCGTCCAGCGCCCAGGGAACGGGATGCGCTGCAAGATAGCCGGCAGATCAGGTGCCGCAAACGCGCGGACGCCCCGCATCGCATCCTCCGCGACGGGGGCGACAGGGCTGACCCGGGTCAATCGACCCTGGCAGCGCGGCGGGCGCGGACGCTTATTTCCCCCACGTCGCGGCGCGGCGGCCCGTGGCGCATTGCGCGCGCGGTGAAACCCGTGCCGGGATGGCTCCGTCCAAATCCCGTGTCCGGCCTTCCCGCCACCCGCCCGCGCCGCACTCCCCGGAGAACCGAACATGAAGCTGATCAAGAGAACCCTGCTGGGGTTGATTGCCCTTGTCGTGCTGCTGGTGGCCGTGGTGTACGGCGTGAGCGAGTCGCGGCTGCGCAGGACGTACGCGGTGGCGGGCGCCACGCACCTGCGGGTGACGACGGAGCCGGCGCAGGTGGCGCGCGGCCGGCACCTGGTGACGGCCGTGGCCAAGTGCGTGGACTGCCACGAGCAGGACATGGGCGGCAAGACGTTCATCGACGCCGGCCCGCTGGGCACCATCTACGCCAGCAACGTCACGGCGGGGCAGGGCGGCGTGCTGGCCGTCTACACCGACGCGCAGCTGGAGGCGGCCATCCGCCACGGCGTGCGGCCCAACGGGCGCGGCCTGTTCATCATGCCGTCGGACGAGTACCAGAACCTGAGCGACGACGACGTCTCCGCCGTCATCGCGTACCTGCGCACGCTGTCGCCGGTGGACCGCCGGCACGGCACGTCGCACCTGGGGCCGCTGGGCCGCGCGCTGTACACGGCCGGCAAGCTGCCGCTGGTGCCCGCGGAGCGCATCGACCACGCGCGGACGGGCGCCCGGTCGGCCCCGCCCGTGGGCGCCACGCGCGAGTACGGGCAGTACCTGGTGAGCGTGGGCGGATGCCGCGGCTGCCACGGCCCCAACCTGGTGGGCGGCCCCAGCCCGGAGCCGGGCGCGCCGCCGGCGGCCAACATCACCCCGGCGGGGCCCATCGGGCAGTGGACGGAGGCGCAGTTCTTCACGGCCATCCGCACGGGCACGCGCCCGGACGGGAGCAAGATCCTGGAGTTCATGCCCTGGAAGTCCATGGCGCGCCACACGGACGACGAGCTGCGCGCCATCTGGCTCTACCTGCAGACCGTCCCGCCCGTGCAGTCCGCCAAGACCTGACGCCGGACTGGATGGATGCACGACGCCCGCGCCGATCCCACGCGATCGGCGCGGGCGTTCTGCGTCCGGCCGATCGAGGATCCTCTTCTGCCTTGACGCGTCGGACATTTCCGACATATTGAAGCCATGCCAGTCACCGACGTGTTCGGCGCGCTCGCCAACCCCGTGCGGCGCAGCATCCTGCAGATGCTGCGGGAGCAGCCGCGCGCCGCCGGCGAGATCGCGGCCGCCTTCAACCTGCAGCGGCCCGCCGTCTCCGAGCACCTGCAGGTGCTGCGGAATGCCGGCCTGGTCACGGAGGAGGCGCGGGGGCGTCATCGCATCTACCACCTGCGGCCCGAGGCGCTGGCGGAGGTGGGTGAATGGCTGCGTCCCTTCGAGCAGTACTGGCGGGAGCGCCTGCGCGCCCTGCGCGAAACCCTGGACGAGAAATCCCCATGACCCGGCCCGGCATCATCCAGCTCAGCGAGCACATTCCCCATCCGCCGTCGCGCGTGTGGGCCGCGCTCACGGACCCCGCGATCCACGCCAGGTGGTGGGCCGCCGGCGACGTGCGGCCGGTGGCGGGGCACCGCTTCACGCTGGACATGGGCGCGTGGGGCCAGCAGGCGTGCGAGGTGATCGCGGTGGAGCCGGAGCGGCTGCTTTCCTACTCGTTCGCGCCGGGAACGCTGGATACGACCATCACGTGGCGCCTGGAGCCGGAGGGCGAGGGGACGCGGCTGTCGCTGGAGCACGCGGGCTTCGATCTGGACTCGCCGCTGGGCAGGCGCGCGTACGAGGGGATGGGCGGCGGATGGCCCGGCGTGATGCGGCGGATGGACCGCGCGCTGGCGGGGTAGGGCTGAGCTTCATTGCAGGCTCTGGGAGTTGAGAGCGAAGCGGAGTATCTCTCGCCCGCGGAGGCCCCCACC
>NZ_DASURI010000594.1:0-3737 GCF_036280135.1 Longimicrobium sp. | reverse complement strand
TAAACACGCGGATCGCGGGACCGTCCGCCAACGCCACGCCCTGTCGACTCAACTCCATGCCCCACAATCGTTTCCGCTCCGGTCTCCTCGCCGCCGGACTGCTGGCGCTGGGCGGATGCGCGGTGCTCCCGCCGTCGCGCTCCGCCTCGCAGCTGGTGGAGTTTTCCGACCTGCGCCAGCCGGACGGGCAAATTCGCCCCTGCGCGGCGGCCGAGCAGCCGCGCGCCCTGCCCGCCGCGAACGGGGTGGTGGACTCCGCCGCGCTCGTGGCGCGGCTGGCCTCGCTACCCTCGGGATCGGCCGTCTACTCGGTGCTCTTCTCCGGCGACAGCACCGTGGAGCGCAGCATCCGCCTCTACGACGGGGCCGACGACCTGTCGTCCGGCGCGGACGCGGCCGTCACGGAGCTCCTGCGCCCGCAGGGCGCGCGGCGCGAGCGCTGGGGCGTGCAGCTGCGCGTGACGGGCGGCGCGGCGCCGGCCGTGCGGGTGGGGCGGCAGGAGTACTGCCCCGTGCTGGCGTACCGTCCCGCGCCGCTGACCGGGCGCGTGAGCATCATCACGGGCGAGGAGGGCAAGAACATGTTCACGGACGGGGAGATGGCCGGCTTTGCCCTGCGCAGCTCCCGCATCCGCGTCACGGCGCGGGGCGAGGTGGTGGACGCGTCCATGCACGGCACGAGCGCCCACCGGCTGACGGAGTTCCGGTTCGAGCCCGCGCTCATCGACCGCGTCCCCGTCGACACCATCGTGGAGTTCTGACCCCGCACCCGGGTCCCGGCGACCGCGTGGACCGCGCGGCGCCGGGCCGCTCATTGGTCGTGTGTCGGCCTCGCCCTGAATCCGAGGCGGATGTGTCCGCCTGGCCGCATCCGCCGCCGCGCACCGGATTCTAGGCGCGGCGGGGCTTTTCATCAGATCCGAAATCGCGCCGCGGACGCGGCGCGCGGCAGTTCCTTCATCCCTCGCATTTATCCCATGAACACGATGATCCAGACCGCCTCCGCCGCGCGGGACGTTCCGCGCGAGATCGCCGACCGCCTCGCCGCGTGGGTGCGCAGACGGCGTCACGCCATCTTCGTGCACTACTTCGTGGGCGTGCTGGGAATCCTCTCGTCCGTGGCGGCCGCGGCGGACGCGTACTCGCGATGGGCGTCGCTGTGGATGGTGGTCTCGTCGTTCTGCATGGGTTTCATGGCGTTCGGCAACCCGCGCAAGGAGTACGGCAAGTTCGCCCGCGCCGTGCGTGTGCTGGAGGCCGCCATCCTGCGCTACCGCTACCACGATCCCGACGTGGAAGCCCTGCTGGCCGCCGCCGAACGCGGCGAGGCGATCATCGAGCACTACGAGAACGACGACGGACCATCGCTCCGGCAGGTCCGCGACGGCCTGGCCTGACGCGCCGCGTCCCACGAACCATCTCGTTCCATCCAGCAGGCGGCATGACCAAGCACACGATCCGTGACCGCGAGTCGCTGCTGGCGATCACGCGCCAGGGCGGCCAGCCCAAGTACATCTATTTCTGGGGCCACACGCCCAAACACGGCGGCGGGGTGGGCAAGCACGTCTTTTCGCAGTGGTACGGCGCGCCGTTCAGCATCGGCGGGGTGGAGTACCCCACGGCCGAGCACTGGATGATGGCCGAGAAGGCCCGGCTGTTCGGCGATGCGGAAGCGCTCGCGCGGGTGCTGGCGGCCGGCAACCCGGGCGCGGCCAAGCAGGCGGGGCGCGAGGTGCGCGGCTTTGACGACGCGCGCTGGAACGAGGCGCGGTGGGACATCGTCGTGGGCGGCAACCTGGCCAAGTTCACGCAGAACCCGGAGTTGGGCGAATTCCTGAGGACCACGGGCGACCGCGTGCTGGTGGAGGCCAGCCCCGCGGACCCCATCTGGGGCATCGGCCTGGCGGAGGACGACCCGCGGGCGCAGAACCCCGAGCTGTGGCGCGGGCTCAACCTGCTGGGCTTCGCGCTGATGGAGGCCCGTGCGCGGCTTTGACCCGCGCCGCATCCGCCGCGTGCCCGTGCTGTGGATGCTGCTCGCGGCGGCGGCGCTCGTCGGGATGCTCGTGCAGGGGCACCTGCGCGGCCCCGTGGATCCCACGCGCCACGAGTACGGGGTCAACTACCCCGGCGACCTCACGCGCTTCCTGGCGATGGGTGCGTTCGAACTCCTGGTGCTCACGGCCATCCTGCGCCCGTGGTCGTACCACCGTTCGCCGGGCCGGGCGCTGCTCGCGCTGGTGCCGTGGACGCCGTGGGCCCTGTTCGGGCTGATGATCTGCATGCACTGCGGCCCCACCGGCGGCGCGCTCGCGCTCTGGCGCCTGGCGATGGTCCCCGCGCTTCTCGCCGCCGCCGTCGTCTCCGGCATCGGCCTGTGGCGCGCGCGGCGGACGAGGAATCCGCGCATCTGATCCGCCGCCGATCATTCATCCGCCCATCGACGAATCGCCCCGACTTCATGGTCACCACCAATCCGGCCGCGTACGACGACTTCGCCTGGATCTACGATCGCCACTGGGGGCGGGACGCGGCGTGGATGCTGGACGCCATCGCTCCGCTCGTGCTGCGCGGCGTGCCGGCACCGGCGCGGGTGCTGGACCTGTGCTGCGGCACGGGGCAGATGGCGCGGGCGCTGCACGACCGCGGCTACGACGTCACGGGCGTGGACGGGTCGGCGGAGATGGTCCGCTACGCGCGCCGCAACGCGCCCGGGTGCACGTTTGTCGTCGCGGACGCGCGCGACTTCGCCGTTCCCGGCCCGTACGACCTGGCCCTGTCGCTGTACGACAGCCTGAACCACCTGCTGCAGCCGGACGACCTGCGGCGGGCGTTCGCCTGCGTGCACGCGGCGCTGCGGCCCGGCGCGCCCTTCCTCTTCGACCTGAACATGGCGGACGGATTCCGCGCGCGGTGGCGGGGCTCGTTCGGCGTGGCGGAGGACGAGTACGCGTGCATCGTCCGCTCGCGCTTCGATGAGCCGGACGCGTCCGCGGAGCTGGCGGCGACGATCTTTCGCCGCGGCGAGGCGGAGTGGGCGCGCTCGGACGTCGTCCTTCACCAGCGCTGCTACACGGAGGACGAGGTGAGGGCGGCGCTCGCGGCCGAGGGGTTCTCAGGCGTCCGCGTGTTCGACGCGGCGCGGGACCTGGGGCTCACCAAGCAGGTGGGCCGCGGCTTTTTTCTCGCGACCGCGTGACACCTGTTCGCCGATGCGTCGTATAATGCTCCAGCGAAGCGGATCGTGAACGAATCAGCCAGGCAGATGGAATGTCGCTGAGAATCCCGCGCAGCTTCTCGTCGCCGGACCGCGGCGGGAAGATGGATGCGCTGAACTACGAGCTGCTGCAGGAGTCCGCCGCCACGCTGGCGCGGCTGGGCAAGCGGCTGGAAGGCGCGCTGGAGGCGCTGTCCGCGCACGACGCGGCGCACGACGGCGACGCGCCGAAATCGGCGAAACGCGATCAGCTGGTGGGCGCGGCGGGCGAGGCGCTGTGGTACTACGTCATCCAGCGCGAGGTGATGGGCCTGACGGAGACGGAATCCGTCATGCGCCACCTGGGCGTTCCGCGCGAGGTGCGCCTGCGGATGGGCCTGAACCGGCGGCCCGACGCATCGCCCTGATGGAGGGCAGGGACGAACTGCATTTTCTCACACGGGGCCTTCGGCCAACGGGGTTAACGGTGACCGTTCGAAAGACAAACCGTTGACTCCGTTGGCCGAAGGCCCCGTGTGAG
>NZ_DASURI010000593.1:0-6276 GCF_036280135.1 Longimicrobium sp. | reverse complement strand
CCCCTCCGGGCTCGCGGAGCTCGCCCACCTCCCCCAATAACCCCTGGGGGAGGTTGAACTGCGGTGGCTTTCATCCCGCAGGGTGCGCGTAGCGCCGAATGACCCAGGATGACACTCTTTCGCCTGGAGGAGAGGAGTTGTCCGAACGCCTCCTCCGCCAGGAGCGTCATCCTGAGGAGCCGCCGCGCGATGCCTGCCCGCGCGTGGTCAATGGCGGCGACGAAGGATCTTGCCCGCGAAGCTCTGCGGCGACTCGCGTGCACGGATTCCGCCTCCGAGTCTCGCACACAAGATCCTTCGATCGCGCGCAAAGGCTGATGCGCGTTCAGGTTGCACGCGTGCGCTCCCTGAATAGAAAGTGCAGGCTCGGGAGCTTGTGGCAGCCTCCGCGCGAGCGCCCCCTCCGGGCTCGCGGAGCTCGCCCACCTCCCCCAAAACCCCTGGGGGAGGTTGAACTGCGGTGGCTTTCATCCGCAGGGTGCGCGCAGCGCCGAATGACTCAGGATGACACCCTTTCGCCTGGAGGAGAGGAGTCGTCCGAACGCCTCCTCCGCCAGGAGCGTCATCCTGAGGAGCCGCCGCGCGATGCCTGCCCGCGCGTGGTCGATGTCGGCGGCGAAGGATCTTGCCCGCGAAGCTCTGCGGCGACTCTCGTGCACGGCTTCCGCCTCCGAGTTTCGCACACAAGATCCTTCGATCGCGCCCAAAGGCTGATGCGCGTTCAGTTTGCGCACGGGCGCTCCCTCGGGATGACGCTCTTTCGCGGGGTGTCGAGGGAGAAGGTCCTTTCGCTCCAGATGAAGCACAGCTCAACCTCCCCCAGGAGTTTTTGGGGGAGGTGGGCGAGCTCCGCGAGCCCGGAGGGGGCGCGCGCGGGCGTCGCGTCCAAAGTCCGACGCGCGTTCAGGTTGCGCGCGGGCCACTCCTCCGGAAGATGCGCCGCAGGGATACAGGAAGCGAAACGTGCACGCAGAGAGGCTTGCGTTTCACGCACCTTTCTGCATCTTCAGGAGCATTCTCCAACAGGCCCCGGTCCGCCGGACCGGGCGGAACCCGTACGCGGAGCACCCGTCATGAAGCTCAACCCCGAAGAGCTGGACATCGTGTCATTCCCCACGGAGCCGGGCGGTGCCGACGCGCTCGCCGCGACCACCGTCGGGCCCCAGCGGCCCACGGACCCCACGCCGGACTCGCGCTGCTTCGTCTGCGACTGAGCGAGCCCCGTTTCCACACCACCCGGAGAACTGCCATGAAGCTGAATCCCGAAGAGCTGGAGATCGTCTCGTTCGAGACGGACGAGCTGTCGGCGTACGCGCCCGTCACGGTGGACCAGGGCTTTCCCACGCCGGACTCGCGCTGCTTCGTCTGCGACTGATGGACGGCAGGGCCTGACGTTACCCGCCGCGGTGCGGCGGTCACTCCTCACGTAAACGGACGGATTCGCATGGAAAAGCCCAAGCTGGACCTCAGTGAGCTGGAAGTGACGTCGTTCGCCACCGGGTCCACGACCCTCCCGGGCATCGACACGATCATCATCAGCCCGGCCGATCCCACGGCGGCCACGCACTGCTACGTCTGCCCCGTGCGCACGAACGACTGTTACTGAGCCGTTCGCCGGGTGAATGACGATCCGGCCCCGCCGTCTCCCCTCCGGGGAGGTGGCGGGGCCGAATCGTCGCAGTGGTGCCGCTTGCCTTTCACGCTGGTTTGTGCATATTCCAGCACGCGCACGTAATCCGCCACCGAACAACACAAAGAGGAAGTCATGGCGCTCAAGCTCTCCGATCTGGAAGTGACGTCGTTCACCACCAGCACCATCGCCGACAAGACGCTGCCCACCATCGACAATCCCAACGAGCCCACGCCGGCCACGTTCTGCTACCACTGCCCGGGCTACACGTCGGACTGCGTCTGAGCCGGTTCCGCCGCGCGGCGTGGGCACGCGTCCATGCCGCGCCGGTTTCACTCCCGTTCCCGGAGCCTGTCCCCATGCTCAAGCTGAGCGCCGACGACGTGACGGTGGAGTCGTTTCACACGCAGGACGGCGACATCGTGATGCTCCCCACGCTGGACGAGCCCACGCCGGGTACGCGCTGCGGCTGGTGTCCGGCGGCCACGTCGGACTGCGTCTGAGCCGGTCCCGCCGCGCGGCATGGGCAGGCAGCCTGTCCATGCCGCGCCGTTCATCCCCCTTCCCGGAGCCTGTCCCATGCTCAAGCTGAACGCGGACGACGTGACGGTGGAGTCGTTCCCCACGCAGGAGACCGACACGGAGCTGCTGCCCACCAACGATCCCACGCCGGCCACGCGCTGCCGCTGGTGCCCGGAGCCCACCTTTACCTGCCCCTGAGCCAGGAGGACGTCATGAAGCTGAACCCCGAAGAGCTCGAAGTCATCTCGTTCGACGTGACGGACGCCGAGACGGAGGCCGTCCTGGCGACGGGCACGTGCACGGCCTTCCCCACGCCGGCCACGCGGTGCTTCATCTGCCCGCCCATCACGTACGACTGCGCCTGATCCCGCGTCGAACCGGAGCGTGCCCATGAAGACGTCCCGCCTGGACCTGGAGGAGCTGGCCGTCTCGTCGTTCGAGACGGGCCGCATGGCCCCGGGGCAGATGCAGTCGCCCGACGTGGACAACCCCACGGCCATGAGCTACTGCGAAGTGTGCCCCGTGTACACCGACAACTGCTGACCTCCCGGAGAGCACGATGAAGCTGAACCCCGAAGCCCTGCGGGTGGTGTCGTTCCAGACGGAGGAGGCGGCCGTCCAGTCCATGGTCACCCTTCTCCCGAACGAGACCGGCGCGCCCACGGCGGCCACGATGTGCGAGATCTGCGCGAGCGATTCCGGCTGCTGGTAAAACGGCTTTCCGAGAGGACAAACCCGATGAAGCTGCGCCTTGCCGACCTGCGGGTCTCTTCGTTTGAGACCGCCGCGACGAGCGCCGTCCAGCTGCCCCACACCAACGATCCCACGGCGCAGACGTACTGCGACTGGTGCCCGCTGGCGACGGAAGCAAACTGCTGGTAACCCCCATCACCCCACACGAGGAGGCGAACATGGACAAGTTCACGCTGAACCTGGAAGACCTCGCGGTCACGTCGTTCGATACGACGAGCGCGTACGTCTCGCCCGACATCATCGCTCCGACGACGGATCCCACGGCGGCGACGCGCTGCTTCATCTGCCCGCCGCGCACGCTCGACTGCTACTGATCCGCGGCTGGCGGACGACGTCGATCCGCCGGCACCCTTTCCTCGAAAGGAGCGAAGATGGAAAAGCCCGTGCTGAACCCCGAGGACCTGGTGGTGACGTCGTTCGACACGACGTTCGGCGGCTTCCAGGAGAGCCAGCCGACGACGGACGATCCCACGCCCAACACCCGCTGCTTCGACTGCCCGCCCTGATCCGGGGCCCGAAGCATCGATGAAGCGAAACAAAGAACGGGGAGCCCGCATCGGGCTCCCCGTTCTCGTTCGGGCGGGAGACTGCCGTTGCCGGCCGTCCCCTGTCCCCTGTAACCCGCCGTTCAGGCCGTCACAGCGAGCCGTCCAGGTACAGGTCCACCCGCCACCCCGTGGGCGAGCGAAGGGCCCGGGCCAGGTCCACGCGGATCAGCCCGTCCAAAAAGCTGGCGCCCACGCCGGCCGAGAGCAGCGGCGGATCAAAGTCCCACGCGTCGCGCGCCCCCGCCCAGCCCGCGTCGCTGAACAGCACCAGGCGCGCGGCCGGCAGCGGCGTGGCCACCTCGCCCCGCGCGCGCCAGAACGACTCGCCGCCCAGCAGCGCGCCCTCGTAGCCGCGCACGGTGCTGGCCCCGCCCAGGTACCACATCCCCTGCAGGGGAACGTCGCCCGTGGTGGTGCCGGCGGCCGTCTCCAGCGCCAGGGCAAAGCGGCCCAGGGACGGCACCGTCAGCCGCGCCGTGGCCTGGCCGCGGCCGTACTCGAAGGTGCCGGCCTGGCCCTCCACCCACGTACCGACGTTCAGCCGCGCCGCGCTGCGGTCCGAGCCAAAGGCGCGCGACAGGGCCAGCGAGGCGCCGCCCTGGTCCGCGCGGTCCGCCGGACGCACGCCGCGGAACGGCTCCTCGTCCCACGCCCGCGCCAGGCTGACCTGCGTGGTGCGGCTCACGGGGTGCTGGTGCTCGCCGAACAGGCGCCACGCGTACGACCAGCGGCCCGCGCGCACGGGCTCGCTGGTGAGCTCCGCGCCGCTGGCGCGCAGGTAGTCGGCCTCGTCGCGGCCCAGCACCAGCGCGTTGAGCGAGGCGCCCAGCCCCAGCGCGCGGCTCTGCGGATCGAACGCGGACAGGCGCCGGTAGCCGGCCAGCCGCGTGCGCCGGCCCAGCGACTCGCGCGTGATGCCCAGCGTGGCGGACGGCTCCAGGTCGCCCACGCCCAGGCGCGCCTCGCCGCCCAGGGTGAGCGGCCCCCACGCCACGTCGGCCCGCACGCCGGCGGAGAGCGCCTCCACGCGGTTGTAGCGCAGGGCGGTGAAGCCCGTCGTGAGCTCGGGCGCGAAGTCGCCCATGCGGCCCAGCGACGGCGTGAGCACGCGGGCCAGCGACTCTACCTCCTCGCCCGTGATGAGCCGGGCGTTGCCCTCGGCCAGGGGCGGCGGCAGGTCGGCGCTGGCGAGCAGGGCGGCCGTGTCGGCCGGCACCTCCACGCGCCAGCGCTGGCACCGGCCGTTGCTGCACTCGCACGTCTCGCCCGCCGCCTTTGCCTGCTCCTCGCAGACGCGCGCGGCGGTGGTGTCGCGCTGGGCCAGCACGGAGACGGGGGCCTGCTGCGGCGTGGGCGACGCCTCTACCTCGTAGTCGGCGTAGCTGCGCTCGAAGCGCACGGGCACGCCGGCCAGGATGCCCAGGTTGGCCTGCGCGTCCACGGCCACCAGGCGCGGCAGCCAGTAGCGGCCCTGGAACAGGGCGTACTCCACGGTGACGTAGCGCACCTCCGCGCGGATGGCGCCAAAGGTGTTCACCACGCGGGGGATGTCGTCGCCCGCGTCGCGGCGCAGGTCGAACGCCCGCGCCGTGCTCAGCACGCTGCGGGCGACGCCGTGCGTCTGCTCGTCGATCCACAGGGTGCCGCGCAGCAGGCGAAAGTCGCGGCGGCGGGGGATGATCTCCAGCTGGATGAGCCGCAACCGCGAGCCGTCGGGCAGGCGCACGGTCGTCGTGTCGCCGGAGCGAAAGCGGTAGTGCGCCTCGCTGCCGGGGAGCAGCGGGTCGATGGGCGGGCCCGTCTCGACGTTGATGGTGACGCCGGCCGTGTCACGCCGGCTGTCGACGGAGACGCGGGCGCCGGTGCTGTCGCGGCGGGTGCGCACGCCCTCGGCGCGCTGCTCGTCGTCGTCGCGGTCGCCCGCGCCAAAGGCAAAGAGGTTGAGCTGCAGCTGGTCCGGGTCGAACGCCAGGTCGGTGACCTCGCTCTGCAGGTTCTCGGGGACCTCGATGCCGCGGCTGGCGGCGGGCGAGGCCTCGCGCGCGCCCAGCACGCGCACGTTGCCCGTCTGGTCGCGCCGCCACTCGATGCGCACGGCCATCTCGCGGCCAAAGAGCGTGCGGTCGCGGCTGGCGGCGTTGAGGCCGGCGTACACGCGCTCGCGCGCGGTGACGCGGTACAGGTCGATGGTGCGCTCCACGCGCTGCCTGCGCTCGCGCGCGCCCGCCACGAGCGAGCGGGCGGTCGGGTCCAGGTAGGCGGAGGCGGTGTCCTGCGGAAGAGCCGCCGGAGGCGCGGCGGGCGTGCCCTGGAGCAAAGCGGCCAGGGCGGCGGTCAGTAGCATGGGAGAAAAACCGGATTCCGGGGGGAACACTTCGGTTGGCGCGTCTGCGTACGCCGCACCCCCCGCGCGTGTTTCATGGGAACTGATTTCTCACGCAGAGGGAGCAGAGGCAGCAGAGTACTTCAAACGCTGGATCTGCCCCGATTGCAAGGACACCGGGTTAGTGGGGGATCAAGCGGCTTTTGGAAGCGTCGCGCGCGTCGCTTCCAAAAGCCGCTTGTCGAACTCCGCCGGCGTCAGGTACCCCAAGCTGGAGTGCCGGCGCTGGCGGTTGTACCACACCTCCAGGAACTCGAAGATCGCTCGCCTCGCTTCTGTGCGCGTCTCCCAGTGCGCGTCCTCGATCAGCTCGATCTCCAGGGTTGCGAAGAAGCTCTCCGCTACCGCGTTGTCCCAGCAGTTGCCCTTGCGGCTCATGCTGACGACCGCCTTCTGCGCCTCCAGCAGCTCTCGGTACTCGTTCGACGCGTACTGAACAC